>NZ_JAJEPW010000148.1:0-1218 GCF_020687045.1 Brotocaccenecus cirricatena | reverse complement strand
CAACACAAAAAGGAGCTAATTTTTATGAAATCTCTATTTGAGGAAATGGGCGGCACTTACCGTCAGGAGGGCGATTATCTCATTCCAAACCTTGCGCTGCCAGAGGAACCGGAATACCAGATTGGCAAGTATGGACATATGCGCCGCAGCTATCTGAAAGAACATCGCCCTATTTTCTACACAAACCTGCTCACAAACGGAACGCTGCATCGGCACCTTGCCGAGATCGACCAAGCCTGCAACGAGCGCATGGAAATCATCGTTTCTGCAATGGTGAAGCAAGAAGGCGTGACCGAAGCACTCAAAGCTGCCGATCAAATGGAATGGGTACGCCGCATGAACAGCATCCGCAGCCGCGCGGAGGAAATCGTTTTGACCGAGCTTGTATATGAATGACAAATGCCCGTTATCGGTTGCGTGGCCGATAACGGGCATTTTTACACTTTAGTTCTTTTGTTCCGTGCTGGCTACCAGACGGTCAAAGTCGCTCTGATACAGATGATCCTGAATGACGCGGTACTGCTCAAACTCGCTTTCGGCAAAGGCTTTTGCAATGGCAGCGGTGACTTTTCCCTTATTTTGCAGAATCTCTGCATCATTGAATTGCAGAAAAGCGTCCAGCTTGGAGGCCCAATCTGCCATGGTCATGGGAATATGCCGTCTGGCCTGCCGGGTAGCATAGTCCAGATACATGGTGACGATTTCGTTCAGTTCCTGCATTTCATCCATGGATAAGTAATTTTTTGCAACGGACACATCTGCCTTGACAATCTTGCCGTCAGGAGCATTCTTCCATGAGGTCAGCCCCATGTGTTCCTTGGTGTGATCGGCTCGTGCCATAATGACCTCTGCCGCTGTGCCGCCATGGACGGCATAGTGCATCTTATTCTGAACTGTGGCAAAGAAATCCTTTGTGGTCTGGCTATCGAGAGAGTAGTCCACAGCAGTGGCGTAAATATCCGTAATTTTCTGATAGAAGCGCCGTTCGCTGGCCCGAATCTCCTGAATCTCGGAAATCAGGTGATCGAAGTAGTCCTCATCAAAAATCTGCCCATTGATGAGCCTGCTCTTGTCCAGCACATACCCCTGCTTGGTGAAGGTGTCCAGCACCTTGGTTGCCCACTGGCGGAACTGCGTGGCTCTGCCGGAATTGATCCGATAGCCTACGGCTATGATGGCGGACAGAGAGTAGAACTTATAGTGATAGGTTTTTCCGTT
>NZ_JAJEPW010000147.1:0-1218 GCF_020687045.1 Brotocaccenecus cirricatena | reverse complement strand
AACGGAAAAACCTATCACTATAAGTTCTACTCTCTGTCCGCCATCATAGCCGTAGGCTATCGGATCAATTCCGGCAGGGCCACGCAGTTCCGTCAGTGGGCAACCAAGGTGCTGGACACCTTCACCAAGCAGGGGTATGTGCTGGATAAGAGCAGGCTCATCAATGGGCAGATTTTTGATGAGGACTACTTCGATCACCTGATTTCCGAGATTCAGGAGATTCGGGCCAGCGAACGACGCTTCTATCAGAAAATTACGGATATTTACGCCACCGCGGTGGACTACTCTCTCGATAGCCAGACCACAAAGGATTTCTTTGCCACAGTTCAGAATAAGATGCACTATGCCGTCCATGGCAGCACGGCGGCAGAAGTCATTATGGCACGAGCCGATCACACCAAGGAACACATGGGGCTGACCTCATGGAAGAATGCTCCTGACGGCAAGATCGTCAAGGCAGATGTGTCCATTGCAAAAAATTACTTATCCATGGACGAAATGCAGGAACTGAACGAAATCGTCACCATGTATCTGGACTACGCCACCCGGCAGGCCAGACGGCATATCCCTATGACCATGGCGGATTGGGCTTCCAAGCTGGACGCTTTTCTGCAATTCAACGATGCAGAGATTCTGCAAAATAAGGGAAAAGTCACCGCTGCCATTGCAAAAGCCTTTGCCGAAAGCGAGTTTGAGCAGTACCGTGTCATTCAGGATCAGCTGTATCAGAGTGACTTTGACCGTCTGGTAGCCAGCACGGAACAAAAGAACTAAAACGCAGAAACGCCCGTTATCGGCCATGCGGCCAATAACGGGCGTTCATCATTCATATACAAGTTCGGTCAGGACAATTTCCTCTGCGCGGCTGCGGATGCTGTTCATGCGGCGCACCCATTCCATTTGATCGGCAGCTTTGAGTGCTTCTGTTACGCCTTCCTGCTTCGCTATTGCAGATACGATGATTGCCATGCGCTCGTTGCAGGCTTGGTCGATCTCGGCAAGGTGCCGATGCAGCGTTCCGCTTGTGAGCAGGTTTGCGTAGAGAACAGGACGATGTTCTTTCAGATAGCTGCGGCGCATACGCCCATACTTGCCAATCTGGTATTCCGGTTCGTCCGGCAGCGCAAGGTTCGGGATGAGGTAATCGCCCTCCTGACGGTAAGTGCCGCCCATTTCCTCAAATAGAGATTTCATAAAAATTAGCTCCTTTTTGTGTTG
>NZ_JAJEPW010000146.1:0-1281 GCF_020687045.1 Brotocaccenecus cirricatena | reverse complement strand
CCGTAAAAATGAAAATAAGAGTTCCGGCAGGAGCCATGCCCCTGCCGGCATACAGCCGCCCATAAAGACCACCCGTCCTGTTCCATTCCGGCTTGTTAAGCCGGTAACAGGATCATACCAGACGGGTGGTCTCAGCCAGAGCCTTATTTCAGCCTTAATTATGCAGCAGTTTTGCCGCAATAAAGCCGTGCCGCAGCCCTCATTTCTGCCGCATGAGCACCCTCACCAGCGCCGCACGGAAGCCTCATAGGTGCATCATTTTCGCCCCCATAATTGCTGCACAAATGCGATCTGCGCTTCACTCATGTATGATTCCGCGGTTTGCAGGAAGCTCTTTGCCAGTTCGGCACCGCCTCTATGGTACATGATAAGAATCATGTCGGTATTCAGTTCGCTGTCATAAGGATCAAGGCTCATCGCATCAACCACCGCACGGTGTGCCGCACAATAATCTCCCTGTTCCATCTTGCGCTCAATATAACACTTGATAATCCGAAGAAAGACGTTGTGATAATATGCCGTTTTAGGCATCAGCCAATGCTGATAGGAGATTTTAGAAAACAAATCACCGCGATATAATTCGACGGCTCCCTGATAAAGCTCGGATTGCGCCTTTGGATTTGCCTCCGCTTCCATACGACGGCAGTTATCCTCAAAACGGTCAAAATCTGTATAGACGTTATACTCTGGATTGATGACAAACGTTCCATGACGGCCAATGATCAAATCTTCTAGATCAATAATGCTTAGAATACGTCGGAGACGGTAGGCAATATTGCTGACGGAACGATACGGATTGTCCATCACATCACCCGGCCAGAGCGCTTCCGCCAATCGCTCGATCTTTAATGCCCGTTTCATATTCGTGATAATAAGGGCAAAGAGGTTCAAGCAAAGATCGGAAGAGATATCTTCTTCCGTAAGCGTGCCTTTCGCGTTCCTGATCTCCAAATCACCAAGGCAGTTCACATAGACGTCGCGGTCGCTGTACTTTGACGCCCGCTGTGCCGCTGCAATGGACTGGCTCAGCTTGATTTCATTCAGCTCCACAACGACCGCATAGGAGATGATGAACAGGAATGTCGGATCATCCTGAAAGCGTGTCGGGTCGTCTACCGCGATATACCCCTGATTGATGCGTTTGGAGAACGGCGCTGCCAGTACGGATTTCACACCGTAGTGCTGGAAGAATTGATATTCATCCGGGTATGTATCTTTGATTGCTTCCATATCCGGTATGACAATAGGCCAGTTCAGCGACAGAAATTCACACCATCGCGG
>NZ_JAJEPW010000145.1:0-1439 GCF_020687045.1 Brotocaccenecus cirricatena | reverse complement strand
AGGCGCTGCTGCAAGTCGCTGGGCCGCCATGGGCAATCGAGATCATGCAAGGCGATGAGCCTGTCCTGCACATTGGTTCCGGCTCCCATTTTTGCGGTGCTGCCCATGAGGATACGCACCTCGCCGCCGCGCACCTTGGCAAACAGCTCCTTTTTCTTTTGCTCGGTGTTGGCGGTGTGGATATAAGCGATCTCGTTTTCCGGAATGCCTATCTCAAGCAGCTTCCGCCGCAGATCGTCATACACATTGAAGCTGCCGTCCGCCTTGGGAGTAGACAGGTCGCAGAAAATCAGCTGCGTGCTGCGCTGTGCGGTACTCTCTGCCCATATCCGATAGACATTCCGGGCGCATACGGAAACCTTGCTGTTTTCATCGTCCGGTGCCAGAGAGCTTAGCAGCCGCATATCCAACGCCAGCTTGCGTCCGTCGTTGGTGATGCGCAGCATATTGTCGGTGCTGGGATCGACCACACGGGCGCGGACGCGCTCGGCACGCTCCGCCAGTCCTGCAACAGCTTTCTTTTGCAGCTCGCTGGGGTGGATGACCTCGGTGTGGAAGTTGGCCTTTGGGACGGGCAGCTTCAGCATATCCGCCGTTTGCACATCCGCCACCATTTTGAAGGTCGCCATCAACTCCGGCAGATTGAAGAATTTTGCAAAACGGGTTTTCGGGCGATAGCCGCTGCCCTCCGGGGAAAGCTCGATGGCGGTAACGGTTTCACCGTAGTCGCTGGCCCAATCGTCGAAGTGGATAAGACCCATCTCCTGCAAGGTTTGATATTGCAAGTACCTCTGCACCGTATACAATTCCACCATACTGTTGGAGATCGGGGTGCCGGTGGCGAAGATAACACCGTGGCTGTCGGTCAGCTCGTCCAGATACTGACACTTGGCAAAGAGATCCGAGGACTTCTGCGCTTCCGTCTGCGCGATACCGCCGACATTGCGCATTTTCGTCATCAAAAAGAGATTTTTGAAACTGTGGCTCTCATCAATGAACAGCCGGTCGATGCCCAGCTCCTCAAAGGTCACGGTGTCGTCCTTGGTGCTCTGATCGTTGAGCTTCTCCAGCCGCGCCTCCAATGACTTACGGGTTCGCTCCATCTGCTTGATGGTGAAGTTTTCTGCTTTCTGCCGCTTAGCGTCGCTGATGGCCAGCAGCACCTCGTCGATCTGCCGCTGCAAAATGGCCTGTTGCCGTTCACGGGACAGGGGGATCTTCATGAGCTGACTGTGGCCGATGATGATTGCATCATAATCTCCGGTGGCAATACGGGCACACAGCCTGCGGCGGTTGCGCTTTTCAAAATCGCGTTCGGTAGCTACCAAAATGTTAGCGGCTGGGTAGAGCTGAAGCCATTCTGCCGCCCACTGTTCCGTGATGTGGTTGGGCACCACGATCAGCGACTTGGTGCATAGCCCCAGACGCTTCATTTCCAT
>NZ_JAJEPW010000144.1:0-1508 GCF_020687045.1 Brotocaccenecus cirricatena | reverse complement strand
AAGATATTCCGCAGCGGGGCAAAATCATTGTCGCCCTGTGCGCTGTCCACTCCGTCATTGATAGCGATGAAGCGGACACCTTTCTGTGGGAAAATCATTTCCGTGTACATTCCCACTTGCAGGTAGTTTCGCCCTAACCTCGACATATCCTTTACGATAACTGTCCCGACTTTTCCGGCTTCAATGTCCGCAAGCATGGCTTGAAAACCGGGTCTTTGAAAGTTCGCACCAGAATAACCGTCGTCCGTGTACCAGCGCAGATTGGAAAAGCCGTTCTGCTTTGCATAGGTTTCAAGGATACGCTTCTGAGACGAGATTTGTCAAGGGTATTCTCTTCTCGAAAATACAATTTCAAAATCATTATATGAATGAGTCAGTCCTCTTCCGGGTCTGACTCTTTTTTCTTAAAGACTTATACAGTCTTAGTTTCGATTGCAGGACCCTTTTCCCCACTTAATACTTTAAGCGGTATTATGGCCTTGCAAGAAAGAAATGAGGTGAACAATTATGAGCATTACAAATGCGGCGAGAAGATTTGAACAGAGATTTGACGCAAAAGCGGAGCGCTTTATTTGGCATCATCCGCTACTTGGCTTCATCTCCATCTTTGTTGGAATGCCCTTACTGGTTTTGGCGTGTGTCTGTATCAGTACGATCGTTATCGCCTTTCCTATGGCATGGCTTTTGGGTTGGTTGTAATCTTTATTTCATCTTTAAACGCACAAAAGATGACTAATGCCATTTTTAGAGGAAAGGTTTTATGATATTGGGGACAGCAAAAAAGGAGGATGAATCTTATGCAAATGCTAATTGCACTCATAGGTGTATGTGCGGCAGCAATGCTGCTGTGGTATGTCTATATTTTAATGAAGGGAGATGATCAGGCATGAGCACCATGATTCAGTATGATCGGCATCATCAACCAGGACTCCCAGGCCGGCTGGCTGCCCACCATCGGCAACCAGAAGTATCTGCTGGCCATTCTGGTGGTAGCCGTGATGACGGGTCTGATGTACATTTATCTGAACTACAGCAAGCAGGGCTATGAGATCGCCGTGGTGGGCGAAAGCCGCCGCACCGCCAGCTATGCCGGTATCAAGGTGGACCGGGTCATTATCCGGACCATGGCCCTGTCCGGCGCACTGTGCGGCCTCATCGGTCTGCTGCTGACCTCCAGCACCGACCACACCATGACCACCACCATCGTGGACGGCCGCGGCTTCACCGCCGTTATGGTGTCCTGGATGGCGAAATTCAACCCCATTATCATGATCTTCGTGTCCCTGCTGCTGGTGGTGCTCAACCGCGGCGCCAGCGAGATCTCCACGGCCTTCGGCCTGAACCGCTCCTTCTCCGATATCCTGACGGGCATCATCCTGTTCTTCATCATCGGCTGCGAGTTCTTCATCAACTACAAGGTCCAGTTCCGTACTTCCGGAAAGAAGGAGGCGTGAGAAAATGAATTTTGATATTGTATCCTTCATCCCCCGCGCGGTCATGCAGGGTAT
>NZ_JAJEPW010000143.1:0-1535 GCF_020687045.1 Brotocaccenecus cirricatena | reverse complement strand
TGATCTCCCAGAACAAATTTCTCTCAGATGCCGACTGGGCGGCCATGCCGGAGTATGAGCGGAAACAGCTGGCCCGGAAGATCGTCAACTTTTTTATGGATACACCGGACGATGTGGTGCGGCCTTTTTCGCAAAACGCCATTGCGGACTATTGGGAGTGCGTAAAGGCTGTGACCGTTCAGCTCTCCGACGCCGACCGCGTGCAGGAAATTTATCAGAATATGCTCCCTGCCTGGGAAGCCACGAAAGAGGAGGATCGGCACTATACCCTGCGAAAGCAGGGCATAGAAGCCATGCGTGCCTATCTGGACGGCACCTATTCCGTGTTTGGCCTTGGGAAAACCCTGCAAACGCCAACGACCGAGGCCGTTTCCGAACGGCCGGCAGCAGAACCGGAGGTATCGGAGCCGGAACCGCCCATAGCGGAAGCGGAAACCTCAGAGATAGAACCGGCATTACCTGCCGAAGAAAAAGCTGTGCTCACAGCGCCGCAGCCCAAACGGGAGCGTATGCGGTTTGCACCGCTCTATCCGGAAATACCGACCGGGCAGCGGCACGACTTTCACATCACGGATCGGGAGCTGGGCGTGGGCAGCAAGGCGGAAAAGTATGCGGCCAATGTGGCGGCGATCCGCACTCTGCAAACAGCGGAAAGCGAAAACCGGCTGGCGACGCCGCAGGAGCAGGAGATCCTTTCCCGTTATGTGGGCTGGGGCGGCCTTGCCGATTGCTTCGATGAAAAGCACAGCCGGTATGCCGAGCTGAAAGCGCTGCTCACTGAGGAGGAATATGCCGCCGCGCGGGCCAGCAGCCTGACCGCCTTTTATACCTCTCCCATCATCATCGACGCCATCTACAAGGCGCTGGCACAGATGGGTTTGGAAAGCGGCAATCTGCTGGAGCCTGCCTGCGGCGTCGGCAACTTCATCGGAATGCTGCCGGACAGCATGAGCGCCTGCAAAGCCTACGGTGTGGAGCTGGACAGCATCTCCGGCCGCATTGCCCGACAGCTTTACCAGAACAGCCGGATCGCTGTCACCGGCTATGAAAAGGCAGAGATCCCGGACAGTTTCTTTGACGCGGCGGTGGGCAATGTGCCTTTCGGAAATTTCAAGGTCGTTGACCGGCGCTATGACAAACACCACTGGCTCATCCATGATTATTTCTTTGGCAAGACGCTGGACAAGGTGCGGCCGGGCGGTGTCATTGCGTTCATCACTTCAAAGGGCACGATGGATAAGGAGGATCCTTCCGTGCGCAAATATCTGGCCCAGCGCGCCGACCTCATCGGAGCGATCCGTCTGCCGGATACAGCCTTCAAGGCCAATGCCGGAACAGAGGTCACCAGTGACATTCTCTTTCTTCAAAAGCGTGACCGAATCGTAGATATTGAGCCGGATTGGGTGCATCTGGACGCGGATGAAAACGGTATCCGCATGAACAGCTATTTCGTCCGGCATCCGGAAATGGTGCTGGGCGAGATGGCCATGGAGAGCACCCAATACGGCATTGACAGCGTGTGCAAGCCCTATGAA
>NZ_JAJEPW010000142.1:0-1600 GCF_020687045.1 Brotocaccenecus cirricatena | reverse complement strand
TCTGCTCGTTGCAGGTGATCTTATCTTCGAGGCATTGCATCGTTTGTACGATAACTTCTTGTACAGCAAGCGAAGGAACGGGTATGGTCAAATTGGCAACTTCGGAAAATGTAATCTGAGGGAATGTGCCAGATCGCGTTTCAGCTAACAGTTGAAGTTCTGCAACTGTGGAACTATTCTTCAAGAAATAGTACAGGTACTTAGGAGATACCACATCCTTTTTTGCACGAATTACCATCAGTTTAGTTGAAGCGATATAGTCTATGGGCGAAAAATCCACATAGGCAAACCGCCTGTTCTGTGGACGGATCTCGCTATATAAAATATCGTCTCGCTGAAAAGTCTTCTTGAACTGCCCTTTCAAATTGGAGTTTGGAACTCGTTCGTGGTTGAGAACTCTACCCTCTAAAACGTCCGAGGTATTGATAAGCGTCACCATATTCTTTTTTTCGCGATAAGTGTCCGAAATAGACGAACAAACTTCACCAACGGGCATATATATTGTTCCATTCATACTACCCACCATCCTAACCGATGTATTTTCTATGTGCCAGCTTCACATTCTGCTGTTTCACCATTGCATAGTGCATGGTGGTGTCGATTTTCTGATGCCCTAAGAGCTGCTGGACTTGCTCTATGGGCATTCCTTTGTCTATGGCAGTTGTAGCCAGTGTACGCCTGAACTTGTGAGGGTGAACCTTCGGGATATTCAGACGCTTTCCCAGCTCCCGAAGGCGTGTCTCCACTCCGCCAATCATCAATCGGTCAAAGGGAGCTTTCAGGGAAACAAACAAAGCTGGGTTTTCATCCGTTCGCCCCTCAAGGTAGTTTTGAAGGTGGATTTTCGTCCTTGCGTCGAAATAGACCAATCGTTCTTTATTACCCTTGCCGATAACAACGCATTCGCGCTCATTGAAGTTGATGTCTTCGCGGTTTAGTGTGACCAGCTCACCAACACGCATTCCAGAGGAAGCCAGAAGATCAATCATCGCCAAGTCTCGTGCTGTTGTGCAGTTGTCACGCATCAGCTCTAACACTTCATCGGTGTAGGTGTCCTTGACCACCTTTGCAGTCTTAACTTTGTGAATACGGCGTACCGGGCTTTTCACAATGAAATCCTCATCTTCAAGCCATGAGAAGAAGCTGGACAGTATCCGGCGGATGTTGTCTATGGTCACTTTGCTCGACCTGCGCTGAACTTGATAGTTTGTCAGATAGCGGCGCAAATCATCTGTGGTGATCTGTCGCACAGCCTTTCCAACTCCGGCAATTAGAGCCTCAATCGTCTTCCGGTAGTAGCTCAGGGTTTTCTCCGAACAGCCTTCGATCCGCTTTGCCGTGATAAATGCTTCGACTGCATCTGCTTCGTCTGCTGGAATTGAGCCACTATCATAGGTGATCGTTGCCCCTTCCAATGTCTCAGCCATTGCATCCCGAAGGTGCATGAGCTGTTCGTTGTTAAGATACGGCAGCATTTTTCGCTGTATCTCCGTGATGAGTTGTTCTGTCATTGTCGTGTCTCCTTTCGAGGTAAGAGAACGACATTCAGTGGCAGTCCCTTTTGTAAAACTCTCGCCACTGGTGAGAGTTATTCAGACGG
>NZ_JAJEPW010000141.1:0-1920 GCF_020687045.1 Brotocaccenecus cirricatena | reverse complement strand
TCCTGAAGTTCTACGCCGCCATCTCCCTGGGCCACAGCTGTAACTTTGTTCGGGCCGGGTGATTATTGTGCGCTTACGAATTGCCTGCAGCGTGGTTCACTTATTGTGCCTGAACAGCCGAAAAGCCTTATTTCAAGCGGTTTTCGGGCGTAGAAAAAGTCCACTGCATATTGCGCGTGTGAGCGGCCACAGATGCGTTGCTCAGCGGCCGGATTGCGCTCCCAGCGGCCACCCAATAATTGAAGCATTTTGCTGAATCTCCATAATGGTATTATCTGCGTCAGCAGAAATACTTTTCAGGAGGACAGTACAATGCTGGACTACAAAGACATCATCGTCAAACACTTCGGACTGGGAATGTCCGGACGCCAGATCGCCAGAGAGCTTGGCGTCAGCAAGTCGGGCGTCAATGACGTTCTGGGGGCATTCAAGCGGTGCGAAAGTCTGGATTTCCCTCTGCCGGAGGGAATCACCAACTACGGGATCGCCGCAAAGATCTACGGCGGCAGCCCCGGCGCGGTTGGCCGTGACATGACTTATGCTTGCCCGGATTTTGAGGACATCCACAAGCAGCTCCATGGAAGGAAGAACATGACGCTGGTCTATCTCTGGAACCGCTACATGAAGACCTGCGAAGCAGAGGGGCGAAAGGGCTACCAGTACCGGCAATTTTGCAAGCAGTACAGCCGGTGGTGCGAAACGAACAAGGAATCCATGCATATCACCGCTGTGAGCGGACAGAAGATGGAGGTGGACTTTGCTGGGAAAACCTTTCAGATGGTGGATCATCTTACCGGAGAGCTTTTGGACATCGTTGTTTTTGTCGCCGTCCTACCATACTCCCAGTACATTTATGCGGAGGGAATGACCTCTACGAGGGAGCCGCAGTGGATTGCGGTGAATAACCATGCTTTGCAGTACTTTGGTGGCGTCCCGGCGCTTGTTGTCTGCGACAACTGCAAGCAGGCCGTGATTGCAAACCGTGACTGGATCGCCCCGGAACTGAACAGGGATTACGCCGAGTGGGCGGAGCACAACCACACGCTCATTCTCCCTGCCAAGGTAAAGAAGCCGAAGTACAAGAGTTCGGTGGAAAATGCTGTTGGCATTCTGGAAAAGGGCATTTTCCATGATATGGAGGAGCACGAGTATTTCAGCCTGGAACAGTTCGCTGATGGGCTGTACGACCCATGCGGAGCCGGAATCCAACAAACTGACGGAGGCGGAGCTTCAGGAGCTCCAGGAGCTGTTCGCCCCGGGAAGTTGGTATGCCCAGGCCTGCACCAGCTACTATGAAGCGGCGGAGGCCGTGGATCTGGGCCGTCTGTTCTACGATGGCATCGGCTACGCGGGACTGGTCTATGGACAGTGCTATGTGACCGATCGGGAGCGGGACTGGGTGCTGGAGCAGGAACCTGCGGCAGAGAATTACGGCATTTTCCGGGCGCCCCGGGCGGCCATGGATGACATTCTCCGGCAGTATTTTGACATCTCCCTGGACGATACCCGGAAAATGGGGCTGGATAACCTGCTCTATTGGGAAGAGGCCGACGCCTGGTACGCCGCCCACACGGATACGGGCCTGAATACGGTGACGCTGACCGGCGGTGAGCGCACGGACGATGGTCTGCTGAAGCTATCCTATTC
Organism: Brotocaccenecus cirricatena; assembly: GCF_020687045.1. Lineage (NCBI taxonomy): Bacteria > Bacillati > Bacillota > Clostridia > Eubacteriales > Oscillospiraceae > Brotocaccenecus > Brotocaccenecus cirricatena. Next base: position 273 of record NZ_JAJEPW010000141.1, on the reverse strand, counting down.
CGGCGGCTGTATCACCCTGCGCTCCACGCCGGACGGACAGAGCCCACAGCCCTATTTCATCGTTTCCAACCAGCCGGAAGGTTGATGCCAATATAGGAAAAGGGAGAGCGATCACGCTCTCCCTTTTATCGTATTGGTTCACAAAGTCAGCGCAAAAAAGAAAGGATTCCAAGCATTTCTGCTCAGAATCCTTACATTTGTCATAACTCAACACTATAGATTTTTTCGAAATTTGCTTTAAAAAAACGTCGTATGACAGCAAGAAAAACTTGA
>NZ_JAJEPW010000140.1:0-1926 GCF_020687045.1 Brotocaccenecus cirricatena | reverse complement strand
TTTCATAAGCTCTCGCCCTCCTTGCATGAATAATCGGGTATGCCCTGTTTCGGGGCAGCCTTGCCTTTGGCAGCGTCCTCCTGCGCCCACTTGTAAATGGTGGCTGCATGGCTGTGGTACTGTTTCCCGGTGGAAGCGATATGGCAGGAAAGCCGGTCAATATAATACTCCCACTTGTCGGGCAACTCTGTTTTTAGCCCGGAAAGCTCTGTATCGGTCAGTATCACATTGTTGTATCTGCCATAAGCGGCGGGGGCGGGGTGTCCCGTTTCTCCCTCTCTCTCTTTTTCTATCTCTATCTCTTTCTCTAACTCTATCTCTATCTCTGGTGGACGAATGTCGGACAAATGTCCGCCTTTTGTCCGGGGCGGTAAAAGTGCCTTGTTTTCCAGTCTTGCAGCCCGTTTCCGCTCGGCTTCGGTAGAGGACTGTCCTATCATCAGCTCAATGTCGGTCATATAGAAAGCCCCGCTGTCAAGCTGCTCCACAAGCCCCAACTGCCGGAAAATCTCTAAAGCCCTCTCAACCGTCCCTATCTGGTGGCGGGTCAGTGTCGCTATCATCTGCGCTGTGTAGGGGATATGCTCGTCAAGCTGCAATTTCCCGCCGTTTTTCAGCGATTTTAAGTACAGCTTCAAGAGGATATTGGAGTATAAAATCCCGTCTTTCATATCTTCCAGCAGCACAATGGAGTCGCTGTCAAAAAAGTTCTCTTTCAGCTTGAGGTAGTAATACTTGCGGTTATCTGCCATTGTCCCTGTCCTCCTTTTTCCGGCGTTTGGAGTAGTAGTGGGGGCAGAGTATGATAACCGCCCGGAAGCTCTGCTTGCAGCTATGGGTACAGCCCCGGCAGAGGTCATTGTATGTGATACGATCGCAGGTGGAATTCCCGACTTTCACTTGCCGCAGGAAAAAAGACCATTCCAGCCGCCGTTTCTTGCTCATTCTTGGCATGGGTGCGCTCCTTTCTGCCGTTTCCGCTGGTGTGGCGGTATCGGCGGTAATTCTGTATCATCTCGGTATCATTTTCGGGTTTTTTCTGCCCTATAAGCCCGTTAAAAAATCCTTTGGTATTTGCGGATAGGGTACGGGGCAGCCCCCTTGTTCTGTATAGGTTCGGGTACATTTTGGGGCGGTTTTTATCGTTCCTGTTCCTGCCTTTTCACAGGCTTGCGCTCCCGGTGTAAAATCTGGTCGATATTGCCCTTGACAGTCTGTAAGCGGCGGTATTCCTCCCGTTTTGCCCGGTAATCGTTGTAGCCGCTGTTTTTCTCTTGGATAAGGGTTTCAATCTCTGCTTGCAGGGCTTTATAGCTCGGCAGCTTGGAAATGCCGTTTTCCCTGAAATAGCGGGCGGCTGCGTCTGCTATGATAAAGTCGCTTTCGTACTTCTGACGGTAGGCTGCTTTTGCTTTGGCGTTTTTCTGCTGTTTCAGCCCGTCCCGGACAGGGCGGGTCTTGGAATAGGCAAGCACCTGCCGTTGCAGCTCCTTTTTCCCGTTCAGCGTCTTTTCCATCTGCTTCAGCTCTGTAAGGCTTTCCCGCATGGCGGTATAGGCGGCAGAACAGGCTTCGTCCAGTTCCTCCGGGGAAGAAAAGCCGTACTGCTGATAGGCGGTAACGGTAGCTGCCATTTGCTTTAGGTTGTGCTTTGCCGCCCAGCGGTCATAGCCCACGCCCTTGCCCTCGGCTCGCTTGGCTTCCCGGTCAACCATGCGCTGCAAGGTGTTGTCTGCCGGGGTGGTTTTTGTGGTTTTTTCCCCTTGTGACAGCTTTTTAACCGCGGCAGGGTATTCGAGTATGGCTTTGCTCTGTTCGGCGGCTCTGTGGGCGTTCTGCGTAAGCAGGACAAGGACAGCAGCCTTGTCAAAATCGTCCCCCAGCTTCCGGGCTGTGATAGGCTTTGTCCTGTCCGGCGTGAGGTAG
>NZ_JAJEPW010000013.1:0-66039 GCF_020687045.1 Brotocaccenecus cirricatena | reverse complement strand
AGTACAAAGGACGGACAAGTAAAACAGCTTGCCCGTCCTTTCCTTTATCGCTCCTGTTCGTGCCGCTTGGTGCGGCTTCGCGTCTGCTCCGGTTGGTCGGCGCGGAGTGCAATATCCACGCACCTGCGGATTTTTTGAAGCTCGGCAACCTCGGCGCGGGTCTCTTTCAGCGTGTCATATTCCGCTTCCCGCTGTGCTTTGAGGGCGGTATATTCTTTCTCCCACGCGGAGATCGGCAGGGTTTTCACGCCCTCCGGCAAATGGGCATGGAGATAGCGGTTTGCCGCGTCCCATAGGGTAAGCTCGGCACGGTGGGCTTCCTCGTACTTGTCGCGCTTGTTTGTCCAGCCGTTTTGCAGCTTTTTCAGCTCATCGTGAATGGGCTTGTACTCTGTGTAGTTCTTCCCGTATTCAATTAGCTTTTGCAGCTTCTTCATGCGCTGCTCGGCGGTTTTCATTCCCTCCCGGATTGAATAGGCTCTATCACTGACAGAGGAAAGAGAAGCGTCCAGCTCGTCAAGGGTCGAGATACTATGCTCGGAAAGATAGTTGACCGCCGCCGCTATGGTTTTCAGTTCATCGGCTGTGTGCTGTTGTTGCCAACGCTGCGAATACTTCCGGCTCTTCTCTCTCTGAACGCTCAAATACTTCATCAGCAGATTTGCAAGGCCGGGGGATTGCGGCGGCTGCTTCGGGGCGGTTTCCCGCGCTTTGAACAAGTCGGCAATCCATTCCTTGAGCTTCCCAATCTGCGCCCGGATTTCCCGGATAAGGCGGTTTGTCTTTTGAATACTGCGGTTCAGTTCGCCTTTCTCGGTGGCGATACCTTTCTTCTCCATCTGGCAAGCCGCCACGCCCATGTGGACGGTGGGTATCTCGTCAATGCCGCGCTCGGCGTTGCTGCGGTGGTCGATACGCTCCGGGCTTCCGTTCCTCTCCAAAAAGTCGTTGGTAAAGTCAGCCCATGCCTTGCGCCACAAGAGGGTGTTGTCCTTGTCGTTCCAGCCTGTAAGGTCAACTTTGTGCGTCTTATATCTGCCGCTTGGCAAGCGGATATGCTCGCCGTTTTCGTCAAGGTCATATTCCTTTTTGGACTTCGCCGCCCATGTGCCGCGCTCGTTAAGGGGTCGCATAGTCAGCATGATATGACAATGGGGGTTGCCGCTGTCGGTGTCGTGAATGGCAAAATCCACGCACATTCCTCTGGAAACAAATTGAGAGGAACAGTATTCCCGGACAAGCCGGATCTGTTCCTCTCTGGATAATTCTATGGGGAGCGCTGCGTCAATCTCTCTGGCAAGCTGGGCGTTCCCAGCTTTCTCGTAAAGCTCCACGCTGTTCCACAAGGTTGAGCGGTCAGACAATGAGGGTGGTGCGTGGGGTGGCAGCATGATTTCTGTATGGACAACGCCGCCTTTGCGGGTGTAGTCATGGGTCATTCCGTCCCATTCGTTTGTCAGCTTTTCGCCGCTTCGGTAGGCGGCTGCGGCAACGGCTGATTTACCTTTTCCTCGGCTCACAATGCCGATGTTCCAATGGTAAATGGCTATGGGTATCACCTCCCGGATAGGATAATAAAACCCGCAAAAACAGTATAGACGCCAACGGCGGGTGTACTGTTTTTGTGGGTGTGCAGGGATAGCCGCGAAGCGGCGCAAGGGGTGCAGCCCCTTGTTGCGGCAAAGCCGCCATATCGTAGCGCGGGGAAAGTTCCCTGTGCGGAGATAAGCCCTCGGCAGAGCGCACACGCCCGTAAGGGTGTATAAGTGCGCCCTTGTTGCCAAGGGATTATTTAGCTTGTCGTTTCCTCGGCTCGTTTTCTCAAAAAATCCCGCGCTGGCTCACTCGTTAATGCAAGCCGGAGAAGCGCGGCGGCTTCCTCGTCGGTCATGCCCTTTGCTTCCGGCACAATGCTTTCAAAGACCGCGCCCCGGACGATAAGGCGGTGGCTGCGCGTTCTGCGTTCCTCTTTGGATAGCTTCTGACGCAACATTTTTTCCCGGTTCTCAAACTGCCGGATTTTCTTCTTTCCGCCCTCAATCTCGGCTTGCAGTTCCTCACGGGTTTTCTCTCTCGGTTTTGTCATGGTTGGTCGCTCCTTTCTGCCCATAGGCATAGAAAAAGGACAGTCGATTTTCTCGGCTGTCCTGATGGTAGTATTAAATTTTCATGGGGTTATCCGTTGAAAGAACTTAGGTCAAGCGCACCATTATTTATCAGCTCTTGGATAATGGTAGCCAAATCGTTTTTCACACTTTCGCTTTCAGTTTTTGCACCCGCATTTTCAACATATACGGTGCTATCTCCCAACTTAAAAGTCGCATAGTAAATTACATTCTGTTCTCCCACGCTGTTCCGGTCTGTTACAAAATATCCTGCCGTCACGCTTGTGCCATTTACTTCGCTACTTTCTTCACTTCCTACAATCTTCGTATCAAGTAGTGCTATATCCGTTGTAGATATTACCACTGTGGCATTTTCGATTTTTCCCTCAAAACCAATCAATTCTTTGTTGCTGTCGGAAACAGTATCATCAACACGAAAAACTGCATGAGCTGTAACGGTCAAGTTTGGAAAAAGAGATGCAGCTTCCGTTTCCGTAAGTTGCCTTGTTGTTATAGTCCCGTCAATGTCAATGCTTGAGCCAGCAGTTTCCGATTTTACAAAGATGATTTCATTTCCGTTGTCCAAAGTGGCAATGTCAGTTTTGTTCCCGAACAATCCATTTTGAAATACGCCTACGCCTAAAACAGCAATTACTGCAAAGCAAGCTGCAATAGCCCCCCACTTTACCCAAATGGGCTTTTTGGCTTTCTTCTTGTAGTTGAGAGCTTCATCGACATATTTTGTGTCAAGCTCGCTCATAGCGTCGGAAAACTTCTTTGCATTCATACGAATACCTCTCTTTCAATCAAATATTGCTTCATCTTCTCGCGGATACGGGTCAGCCGGACAGAAATGTTTTTTTCTGAAAGCCCCATAAACTCGGCTATGTCCTTATAGCTGTCGGAAAACCAATAGCGGCGCATGAAAATAACGCGGTTTTCGGTAGTCAGCGTGTCTAAAAATGCTTCAATGATACGGGCTAACTCTTTGGCTTCGATTTCTGCTTCTACTGTATTCGGAGCTGCTATACAGGCTTCAATTTCTTCCAAAGCAATCGTGTAATGGCTGCTCCGTTTGGCTGCTTCCTTTCTCCAATAGATTTTGAGTGAAATGTTCCGAACGATTTTAACAAGATAAGATAGCAGCGGGTTAGGTCGTGCCGGGGGAATGGCGTTCCATGCGCCTAAATAAGCGTCGTTTACACATTCCTCCGCGTCTTGTCTGCTGCCTACGATATGGTAGGAAAGATTGTGGCAGACCTTTCCGTATTTTATATCCAGCTCTCGTATGCCTTGTTCTGAACGTCAAAAAAACATTTCTATGATTTTTTCGTCGTCTATCATCTCACCGCCTCCTTTCGGGCTTCACCTATGTACTACGGTTTCAGCGGCAAATACTACATCTAATCCGAAACTTTTTCAAAAAAATTATAGCACATCTTTTTGAATAGGGTGTGTCAAGTTGCCGGAATGTTTCTTTGCCGCTTTGCTGGCGGCGTTCCTGCGTTCCTCACTGTATGGGGCGGTCAGACGGAAAGAGAAACGCCCCTTTGCAATATCAAACTCCATGCAGCCCGTTTCGGGGTCTGCGTCGGTTTGGCAGCACTGGTCGGGGTACTGTCCGGCGTAGGCGGCAAGCCGCTTCTTTAAGTCGGTGTTGTGGGTGCGGATATGGATAAGGGGGTCTTTCTCGTCAAACCAAATATCGGTGGTCTTTTCCTGCTTCGTAAGCCCTGTTCTCATAAACTCTCCTTTCTGCGCCCCTGTTACGCAATAGGGGCATTTTTCGGGTGTTTTTCCCGGCTCTTGGCTTGGGAAAAACGGCGATTTTCCAATAGAAAACGCTCCGGCGATACATTCCTCGTCCAGAGCGTTTCTATCGTGAAATATGGGATTTTTTCGGCTCTTGACGCTCATACATAGATAAGCTCAAACTTGACGATTTCCTCCGCTTGCGCCTTGCAGGTGTTCATCAGCCCCACCCATTGCATGGGGCCTGCGGCTTTCAGTTCCTCGGTTGCGCCCGCACCCTCGGCAAGCTGCGGGATAATGAGGTCAAGGCGGCGACGGACGGCGGCTTCAATCTCGGCGCAATGCTCATAGAGGCTTTCGCTTGCGACAAGGGCGGTGTAGAGGTCGGGGCGGTAGCCCTCAAGGTAGGCTTTCCGCAAGTGTCCGTAATGCCCGATAGGGGGCTTTTTCTTGGCGGGTGCGTCGCCGTTGTCAATCAATCTTCTCATGCGCTCAATGCTCCTTTCTCGTCCTGCACAAGAGGAAGCTCGATAGGCTCTTGCGGCTCCTGTGCCTGTTCTTGCTGCTCTTTCCATTGTTTGCGTTTTTTCTGCATATAGCGGCGGTTGTACTCGGCTTTCTTTGCCCGTCGGCGTTCCTGTTCGGCTATCGCGGCGATTTCTTCCTCCGTCAGTTCCACTTCCTCGTGTGGGATTTCCACCTTGCCCACGAAGTTAAAGAAAATCTCAATTTCCTGTGTGCGGCTTGCCCCTTTGCCCTCCGCTTGGTGGACAAGGATTTTTTCAATAAACTCATTTATCATGGCGGGGGTAAGCTCGGAAAAATCTGTGTACCGCTTCACAAGAGCGATAAACTTTTCCGCATTGACGCTCTCGCTGCTGATACGGTCAAGCTCCTGTTGGTCTTGGGTAATGCTTGTGTTCAGCCCGTCCAATTCAAGTTCAAAATCGTGTAGCATTTGCTCAAAGAGCTTATCAGAAAGTTTCCCATTGACATTATCCTCATAGAGCTTTCGTATCAAGCGGCTCAATTCATCGGCGCGTTTCTCGCTGCGCTGTTTCCTCTGCCGTATGGTCTTGATAGCCTTTTTCTGCCGTTCCCCGGAAGCGGAGCAGACTTGTTCAATAAAGGCGGCTTCATTGTTCTGCGCGTAGTTGCATACTTCCTTTATCGCTTCAAGTAGCAGTTCATTTACAACAACGGTGCGGATAAGGTGGGTGGTGCAGTAGGTGTCATATCGCTGATTTCCTAAATCGTATCGGGAGCAGTTGTATTCGTCGCGGTCTGGACGCCTTTTCCCGTTTGGTCGCCCCGCCCAATCCCGCGCCTTTCCCGCTTTCCCTCGATGGTTATACATCTTCGCCCCACAATCGGCACAAAACATTAAGCCGGTTAAGGGGTTGGCTTCTCCGATGGTGTCAGTTCTGCGGATTGTTTTTCTCAATGACTGTACGCGCTCCCATGTTTCTTTGTCAATGATGGCTTCCTGTGTGTCCTCGAAGATAACTAAATCCTCTTTGGGTGTCGCTTTGGAGCGTTTGTCCTTGTAGCTTTCCTTGTAAGTCCGAAAGTTTACGGTATGCCCCATGTATTCCGGCTTTGACAGAATATCGGAAATTGTATTGCCGCGCCATGCGTAAGGCTCGGTTGAATTGTAGTTTGACTTGTGATTTCCCATGCCGCGCTGTGCAAGATAGTAGGACGGTCTTTCTATCTTTTCCAACGCAAGAATACGGGCGGTTTCATACGGACCTTTGCCCTCTATCGCCATTCGGTAAATCCGGCGTACTACCTCGGCGGCTTCCTCGTCAATAATCCAATGGTTTTTATCATTCGGGTCTTTCTTGTAGCCGTATATGCAATGGTTTGTCAAATGTGCGCCGGACATTCCCTTTGCCCGTAAAACAGTTGTGATTTTGCGGCTGGAGTCACGAACATACCACTCGTTCATAATGTTCAAAAACGGCGCAAACTCGCTGCTTTCCCGTTTGTCGCTGTCTACACCGTTGGCAATGGCGATAAAGCGCACGCCGTTTTCTCTGAACATCACTTCGGTATAAAATCCCACTTGCAAGTAATCCCTACCGACGCGACTTAAATCTTTTACAAGGACATGGGAAACCTCGCCGCTTTCAATGCTTTCAATCATGCGCTTCCAATTCGGACGGTCAAAATTAGCCCCAGACCACCCATCGTCGGTAAAGTGGACGCAGTTAGTAAAGCCATGCGATTTTGCATAATCTTCAAGCAGCTTCTTTTGATTGATAATCGAATTGCTGTCGCCTGTCAGTTCGTCGTCGCGGCTCAACCTCTCATAAAGGGCTGTGATTTTTCCGCTTCCTGTTTGCTTTGTTTTCATGGGTCAATTCTCCTTTCTATGGGCGATTTCTTATCCCCCTTTCATAGCATATAACATCGTTTTCGGGTCTTGGTGTTCCCGGATGAAGTCCAGCGCCTCGGTAAAATAGGCTTTGACCTCGGCCTTCTTCTTGCCCTTGAAGAACTCCGGGCTGGCCGTCACCAGCGCCTCCACCACGCGCACGCTGTCCGACCGCGTGCGACAGCCAGCTTCCGCGATCTGCCTTTCGGACTCCGCGCGGTATTTGCGCTGCGGCGTCACCAGATGGAAGTTGAGGTGACTGCGGGACGTGTCCACGTCAGGATTGCTGGCATATTTTTCCTTGGTGCGCTCGTTGTGGGATTCAATGTGCCCGATTTCCGGCCCCTTGTATTTGGCGAAGCGAAGGATAGCGTACTGTGCTTTCATCGACGCTTCACCCATACGATATCGCAGCCTAGCACGTCGGCCAGCTCCACGACCTCCTTATAGCGGATACTCTCCCGCTGCAATTTTGCCGAAAGATTGGAAACACTGTCGCTCCAATCGTATTCCTCGGCCAGCCGGTCCAACGCTTCCTGCATGGTAAAACCGGCGCGAATGATCTGTGACTTGATTTCGTTTCTGATATTCATAAAATCCTCCCTGAATTCTTGATATGAAAACAGCGAAGCTGATGCACGCTTTTGCAAATCGGCTTCGCTGTCTGGTGAAATGTTCTGTCTCTCCCAAATCCGTTGGAAATTCTGCATTCGATGCATTCCTCGCAGGTGCATGACATCGACTTTTCAGAACTGTGTGCCTTTTCTCCGAATCGTGCAGGGGCACGCCCATCCGTGAAGCTGGTGCACGGTTCCAAGCAGCGCGGCTTCGTGAAATGGTTTCGTTTCCACGCAAATTTCTTTCCGGTTCTCATCGCTCCTGAAAATACCCTCTTCTTTTCAGCTCCTTCGCAGCTGAACTGAAAATCATCCATCCCATCCGCCCATCTATCCGGGATGCTTGGGATGGATGGGATGGAGCTTTTTGCGTTTGCGCTCATAAAACCGGCGGTGTGACCAAGGCCTCGATGCCCCAGAAGCCGTTGACCCGCTTGCCAAGGGCGTTCTGGATGTGGTTGTCGTGCTCCAGACCGAGCTCGTCGGCGTGCTTTTTCAGCGTCATGCTCACCGTCCGCGCCGCCAGAGGCTTGTAGGCGTTGTCGCTGCACCACATGGTATAAATGGCGTACAGATTGGCCGACGTAATGGTACTGTCGGCTTTCAGATGGATGTATCCCTCCGAGCGCAGGAACAGCAGCACATTGTCGGCCTCCCGCCGGGCATCCTCACGGTTTGCTTTCGTCTGACTGCTCTCTGTGAAGCGGAAGTTATTGGCCTGCAAGCGGCGCAGGCCTTCGAGACACCAGAGGAAGATGCCCTCGATCTCTCCGCAGAGCTTGTCCGCGAGAAAGGGGTCGTCCTCGCGGTTCGGCGGCCTTTTCTTCACCGACAAAATGAGCTGGCGGCGGTAAAAGCCGTCCGAGTGGTCGTAGAGCGATTCCAGATCGCCGTTGGAAAAGGCCAGAAACCGAACGTACATCTGCCCCTGATAGCTCTGCTCGCCCTTGCGCTCCAAGTCCATGGGCATTTCGGCGGTGATGAGGGATTTGAGGTAGTGGGTGGATTTCAGGGCTTCCATCTTCATGTCGTCATCCACCATCAGAAGCTCGTGCTCCAGATCGGCCCGGGCAAAGGGGCTGCGCTCTACCTTGGCGATGCTGCCGTTCTTCAGATTGCCGCCCAGCAGCTTCTGCATTACCACGCCGATGCGGCTTTTGCGTTCGCCGCCGTTGCCCTTCAGCAGCATCATGACTTGCCCGCGATTTGTTGGAATCAGGCAGTAGCCGAGATATTCCTGCAGGGTCAGAATGTCCGTCTCCTCCAGCAACTCCGACAAAAAACGCAGCCAGTGAACCGGCTGCGGCGCGTTGGGATCAAATTTAACCGGCAGGCGGTTGCGGCAGAACTCCTTTTCGGGTCGGAACGCGCCGCTGAGGAACAGCGTGCCGTTGGACACGTGAATCCGATCCTCGTGCAGGGGCAGGTCCGGCGCATAGGCTTCCAGCTTCAGCATTTCCAGAAGGCCGGAGGCACGTTTTGCAAGACCGCAGCTGAAATGCGGGCGGAGCATTTCGTAAATTTGCTTGCGGATGCTCTCCTCATCGGTGATACGGCCATCCGCGGTGAAAAAGCCGCCGCTGACGCATACCATCGGGTACGCCGCCAGAAAATCCTCGCAGAACAGCACCTCGTTGAAGTGCTTGTCCTGCATCCAGCGTGGCGGTTCATTTCGTTCCATGTTCGTCCTCCCTGATCTGCCGGTTTCGCGCCTCCATTCGCATGAGCCGATTGTCCTTCTGCATGTCGGCCACTACCTCTGCGCGTTCCTTAGGTGTGCCACAGGCCAGAATGTCCAGCATATTCCCGATGCGATCCAGCATGTGGCACGCTTCCACATAGCGCGGGTCAATGGGGTCTTCCGGTGACTGCGGCGCGCAGTGCTCTTTCCAGTCCTGTAAGATGCCGAAGTAATCCCGCAGAACCCGTAAAGAGTGGCGTTCGGCTTCCACCTGCGTCTTTCCGCGCTTCAACCTCACCAGAACGGACGGCTTCTGCTCGGCAACGCCAAAATCCTCTGCCAGTTTCTTGGCAGCTTCCGCTGGCGGCAGGTGAAAAAGCCTCGCCACAAAGTCGATCACATCTCCGTGGGCTCCGCAACCGAAGCAGTAGAAGTAATCCTCGTTCAGCTTCATGCTGGGTGTCCGGTCATTGTGGAAGGGGCAGCAGACCATGTCACGCCTTGCCTCCAAGCCGTAGTGTTCGGCGGCTTCCTTCACGGAAACTGCCGTCTTGATTTGTGCAAATAAATTGATACTCGTTTCCTCCTTTGAAAATTTTTTTGAGTGCTACCGTTCTGCCCGACGCCGTTCCTGCCCGAGTTCTTACCCCGGCGTTGTCTCTTCCTTGGCACGCGGAATGCGGTACTTTTCCGGAAAGCATATCCTCATTGGACGGTCATGAAATTTTCAAGGTTCTGCGTGGTTTATGTCTAAATTTTAGTAAGAAAACAGGTTCTTTCCCGTATATCCAAGAGGTAGGAAAAGTGGGGTAGAAATTGAAATTTTCTACGCTTTGAGACACAAAACGGAAAAGCATGATATAATACAGAAAAATGGAAAAGGAGACTGCTGTATGCAAGTCAAGCTGACAATCGGAGAGCGGTTGAAAGATTTACGAGTAGAGCGAAAGCTGACCTTGGAACAGCTTGCCGCCGAGGTGGGTATCTCGAAATCCGCACTTGGCAAATATGAATCGGATAACGGCAAGGACATCAGCCCGTACAGCATTTCGATGTTGGCGGACTACTATGGCGTTTCTTCTGACTATCTGATGGGGCGGACGGAAACAAAAAATCACCCAAACACAGCTCTGCACGAGCTGCATTTGAGTGATACTTCGATCGATGTATTGAAAACAGGCAAGTTCAACCACCGGCTGCTGTCGGAGCTGATTTGCCACAGGGATTTCCAGCGGCTTATGTTGGATGCGGAAATTTACGTTGACCGGAGCGCAGATATGCGAATCAAGGATATGAATACCGTGCTGGAAGCCACCCGTCAGATGGTTCTGATGGAGCATGGCGAGGAAGCTGACGATCTGTACCTCCATACTCTGAAAGCAGCGCAGATACAGGAGGAAGAATACTTCGGACATCTCGTTGCAGACGATCTAAGCAATATCCTGCGGGACATCCGGGAGGAACATAGAACGGATGCGCTGACCGCGGATGATGAGCTGTCTGCCGCCGCTGTGCAGAAGCAGTTGATGGAGGCCGTACATTTTGAGGGCAGCTCCGAGGAAAAGAAAATCCGCGCGTACCTTGCAACACTTGGAATTGATTACGACACGCTCACGAAAGAAGAGTTTGTTTCTCTGATTGGAATCCTCAAGAAGTCCAAGCACATGAAAAGTCCCATCAGCCAGCGAGGGAAAACGACCATGACCCACGGCAAGGGAAAACGGAAGAAACGCTGAAACAGGGGTGTCGCTGCGGCGGGACGGGGGTGTATATACCTTTCATTCCTTTTCCGGCCAGTCGGATTTTGTCTCTCAAAAATCCCGCATTAGTGTCACCTTGGTGTCGCAAAATCCGCCTGCCCAGCTCTGCATAAGTTCCGCTGGCGAAATCAAAGATTTCGAGCGTCACTTATACTGCCGCCGAAAAGCGTCTGTCAACCGCTATCTGTCCGTACAGCAGATGGCGAGGCCAACCCCTCTTCCGCGCCAGCTGGAAGCAAAGGTATAACACACTAGACTTTGCAAGCAAAATCGTGTGCCAACAGGGATGCTGCGCGCCCCTATTGGAAACCCAGCGGCAAAGAGGCGCGGGTCTCCGGTGGAGACCTCAAAGCGTGAAACGCTTTGAAGCGCTGACCGAGCCGACAGGCGAGACCTCCCTTTGCAATCCCTCCATTTTCCTCGCAGGTGCATATACAGGCTGCAAAAACGCAGCTTGTCATGCCTGCTCAGAAAATACAAAAGGAAGTCCGTCCCTCGCAGGAACGGGCTTTCTTTTTTTACCGTCAACTTCAATTTTGTCATTACTGCAAAAATGAGAAAATTGCGATTGACGGTGATGCAATTTATGGGTATACTGTAACTGCATCATTGAATGATATTTGATGAAATTAAACGCTGAATGAGGAATTTGAATGAGAGAATTCGACTTCAAAGCAGAATATCAAAAGCTCCTGACGCCGGAGGTCGTGGCGTATCTGACGCAGATCCACGAGTACAAGGGGCAGCAGAACCTCTTTATCGAGGCCAAGGCGGATGCACTGTCCAATCTTTTGGAGGTTGCGAAGATTCAGAGCACCGAGGCATCCAACCGCATCGAGGGCATCATCACCACGGACGACCGCCTGAAAAAGATCGTCCGCGAAAAGACCATGCCCCAGACCCGCAGCGAAAAAGAGATCGCCGGATACCGCGACGTGCTGGCGACGATCCACGAGAGCCACGACTATATCCCGCCAAAGCCGACGGTCATTTTGCAGTTGCATCGGGACCTGTACAAGTTCAGCGGCAAGTCCATCGGCGGCAGCTTCAAAAACTCGGATAATGTGATTGCCGAGGAACTGCCGGATGGACGGAAGATCGTCCGGTTTGAGCCTGTCTCCGCGTGGGAAACGCCGGGGGCAATGACGGCACTTTGCGATGCCTTCCGGACGGCCATGCAGGACACGGAGTTTGATCCGCTGCTGCTGATTCCGATTTTCATTCTGGACTTTCTCTGCATCCACCCCTTCAATGACGGTAATGGCCGCATGAGCAGGCTCCTGACGCTGCTGCTTCTGTACCGCTCCGGCTATATCGTGGGCAAGTATATCAGCATCGAAAAGCTGATCTCCGACACTAAGGAGACCTATTACGAGGCGTTGCAGGAAAGCTCCTGCAACTGGCACGAGGGAACCAACGACTATGCACCCTTTGTCACCTATATGCTGGGTGTTCTGGTGGCGGCGTACCGGGATTTCGAGAGCCGGATCGAGCTGCTGACCACCAAGGGCCTGTCCAAGCCCGACCGGGTGCGGGAGATCATCAAAAATCACCTCGGCAAGATCACCAAGAGCGAGATCATGGCCAAATGCCCGGACATCAGCCAGATCACCGTCCAGCGCGCGCTGGCGGAGCTGCTGAAAAACGGCGAAATCACCAAGCTCAGCGGCGGAAGATATACGGCGTATTTGTGGAGCGGGGAGGAATAGTTGGGCCGCGATTTAGAAAGCCAGGCATGGAAATTCAAAAGGAAGTCTGCATCAACGATGAGAGAAACCCTCTTTCGAATAGAATTACAGAAACACTTCGCATTTCAAGCTATTAGTGGGATACAAAATATCCGTACGCCAAATGTGAGATGTTGTCTTGTGACCTAAATTCTTTCAAACGAAATTTACATTTGATGTTTTTCCGTTTTTTTGCTATAATAAAAGAGTAAGCAATAAGAGATGAGCTGCAGCCGGGGGAGGTGATATAATGACTGATATGGAGCAGCTTTTGGCGGTTGCCAAGATGTACTATGAACAGGGGTTGACGCAGCAGGAGATCGCCGAAAAGGTGTTTCTGTCCCGGTCCCACGTCTCCCGCATGCTGAAGGAGGCCCGTGCTCTGGGGATCGTTGAAATCATCATCCGCTCGCCCTTTGAAAACCATGTCAGTTTGGAGATAAGCCTGGCAGAGCGCTTCGGAATGGAGAAGATTCTGGTGGCCTACACTGAAAACACCGGCCCTCGGGAGGAGTTCAACAGCGTGTGCAGCATGGGCGCGTCCTATCTCAACAGCATTCTCACCAACCGCAGTGTGCTGGCTGTGTCCAAGGGGAAAACGGTAGCTGCCACCATCGGCGCGCTGAAGCCGTCCAAAACCTTGCCGGATATGCGCTTTGTGCAGCTGGCCGGTTCTATGGAGAGCATCAATCCGGATATCGACGAGATGTTTATTCTGCAGCGGGTGGCCGCTCTGTACGGATGCGACTGCAAGCGCCTGCTGGTGCCGTATCTGCTGGATGATGAGGAGAGCAAGGCCCTGATCTGCCGGCACAGCGCCACCCGCGAGGTGCTGCGCTGCCGCAAGGACGTGAATACCTTCATCAGCGGTGTGGACACCATGCTCTATTGGGCGGAGCGCATGGACGAGAAGGACGTGCATCCTCTGATGAACCAGGGTGCCGTGGGCTGCATGTGGGGCTATTTCTTTGATATCAACGGCAACATTATCGACACGCCCTTGTATAACCGCATGATCATCCCCGATCGCAGCATCTTCCAATCCGCTCAGACCCGGATCTGTATCGCTTCGGACCGGTTCAAGGCCAAAGCCATTCTGGGGGCTCTGCGGGGCGGTATGTGCAATGTGCTGATTACCAATTCCAAAATTGCCAGCCAGATTCTGAATCTGGATGCAGTCTGATATAAGGGAGGACCATATGAGCGTTCTGTCTCTGGATGCCAGCCAAAGCGTGAAACTCACTCTGATGAAGGATATCTCCTATTGCCTGGTTCGTTCCGACAAGCTGGGCCGGCGCCGGGATGTGCTGGTGATGTTCAATGACCAGCCGGAAGGATATGTCCTGTCCTACGGTGATTGGCTGCACTTTATCAATCAGGTATCCGGCCGCCGCATTCTGTTCGGCTTTTACCGCCGGATGCGGAAGTATTTTTCCGGACGCACCCGGGAGGAATTTCAGCAGGAGCTGTCCCGCCGGGGCATTGCCTTCCGCCGGGAATGTCCGCCGGCGACCAATTGAATCACAAACAGCAGGAGCCCCTCCGGATGGAGAAGCTCCTGCTGTTTGTGTTTTGTATGTCCCGTAATTTCCTTTTGTTCCGATGAGGCCTGCGATTCAAAGAGTGGAGGCGTCGATGGCGGACAGAGCCCGCCGCAGCTCCAGCACCTTCCCGGGAACTACAGACAGCTCCCGCACACCGGCCTTGATATAGAAGGGAAGCAGCGCCTCGTTTCCGGCGGACTCTCCGCAGATGCCGCACCAGATCCCCCGGGCCGCGGCGGCCTGGGCGGTGTTCTGGATCAGACGCAGCACCGCCGGGTGAGAGGAGTCGAACAGATCGGCAACCTTATCGTTGAGCCGATCCGCCGCCAACGTGTACTGGGTCAGATCATTGGTCCCGATGGAGAAGAAATCCACCTCCTGGGCAAACTGGTCGGCCAGGATGGCGGCGGAGGGAACCTCCACCATCATGCCCACCTCGATGTCCCGGGCCAGGGGAACCTGCTCTGCCTCCAGCTCCCGGCGGCACTCCGCCAGCAGGGCCTTGGCCCGGCGAAGCTGGTCCAGGTCCCCGATCATGGGGAACATAATGGCCAGGCGGCCATAGTGCGATGCCCGCAGCAGGGCCCGCAGCTGGGTGCGGAACATGTCCCGGTGATCCAGGCACATGCGCACCGCCCGCCAGCCCATGGCGGGGTTTTCCTCCGGCGGCAGCGGCAGCCAGGGCGGCACCTTATCGGCGCCGATATCCAGTGTCCGCACCACCACGCGCTTGCCCTCCAGCTTTTCCAACACCGTCCGATAGGCCGCAAACTGCGTGTCCTCGTCCGGTGCGCTGTCGGCATTCATATAGAGGAACTCGCTGCGCATCAGCCCCACGCCGTCAGCGCGCACCGCCGCGGCGTTGTCCGCGTCCGTGACATAGGCAATGTTGGCGCAGATCTCCAGCTCCAGGCCGTCCTTGGTGCGGCTGGGGAGGTCGCGATACACCTGCAGATCCGTCTGCTCCCGGAGATAGGCCTGACGCCGGGCCGAATAATCCGCCAGGGTCTGCTCGTCCGCGTCCAGGATCACCAGCCCCTGGGAGCCGTCCACTACGACGGTCCCGGAGGCGGCGGAGAGAGCCTCCACCAGTCCGCCGACGCCCACCACAGCGGGGATTCCCATGGTGCGAGCCAGAATGGCAGAGTGCGAAACGTGGGAACCCAGCTCCGTGACGAACGCCATGACATGCTCCCGCTCCAGCTGCATGGTGTCACTGGGGAACAGGTCGTGGGCACACACCACGGAGGACTCCTTCAGGGCCTGGCTCTGCCCGCCGGTCAGCACCTGCAGCAGCCGCTGGGTGATGTCCCGGATATCGGCGCTGCGGGCCCGCATGACCTCATCGTCCATAGAGGCGAACATCTCTGCAAACTCCTGGCCGGCGCAGGCCACGGCGTGCTCCGCCGTATAGAGCTGGTTGGTGATGTTGTCCTCCACCGACTCCAGATAGTCCAGGTCCTCCATCATCATTTTGTGTATGTCAAAGATCTGGGCGGCGGCCTCGCCGGCTTCCCGAACGGTCTTTTCATACAGCCGGTCCAGCTGAGCCCGGGCCTCCTGCACGGCGCAGTCAAACCGGCGCTGCTCCGCCTGGGCCGTCAGCCGGGACAGCTCCTCATAGGCGGCCAGCTGCACCTTCTGATACAGCCATGCGGGGCCGATGGCCACCCCCGGTGAGGCGGGAATACCGTGAAGAGTGATCATTGCCGCATCCTCCTCACAGCTCCGCCTGGCAGAAATCCTGCAATGCCTGGCAGGCGGCGTCCTCGTCGCCGCCCTCCACGGTGACCCGCAGCTCCTGACCGCACTTGGCCGCCAGCTTCATCACAGCGAACAGGCGCTTGCAGTCGGCGGTTTTTTCGTTGGCGGTCAGGGTGACGCGGCTGTCCATGGCCTGGGCCAGCTTGACGATCAGTCCGGCCGGGCGGGCGTGAAGTCCCTCGGCGTCCTGGATCACATAAGTAAATTCTTTCATATAACAGCTCTTTTCTCAGGCCTTGCTGAGTTCATCCAGATAGGCCCGGGTCTTTTCTTCAATTTCCGCCTCGGACATGATATTCTTCAGCGGGATCACGTGGGCGCCCTTGCGCTTGGCATCGGCAAACTGCGGCTCCAGCGAGACGCTGCAATACACTACGTCGTACTTCTGGCCGATGGCCTTGCCCACGGAGACGGTGTTGGCCTCCACGTTGCACTTCAGGCCCAGCTTGGTGAACACGCGCTTGACCTTGAGGCTCACCAGCTGACAGCACCCGTTGCCGGCAGCGCAGCAGGCCAGAATGTTGAATTTTTTGGAAGTGATATCCATTGTTCGTTCCTCCTGTTTTGACAGTATGTATAATATGATGCATAGCGCCGCCGCCGGCAGCGCGGGATAACGGGGGCAAAGGGTACGTCACCTGCCGACAGACCTCCGCTTTCGCGGAGGCCCGTCAGCAGTGTGTAGAAAAGGGTGGTTGTCAGGTTTATTGGGTCAGCAAAGGGCCTTACAGGTCCTCGCCCATGACCTCCTTGTACTGCTCCCAGTCCTCGGCGGCCAGCCAGTAGCCCTTCTTGTTCTTGAGATACTGGATCTGGGGGATAGCCAGCATGATGACCAGCACCAGCACATAGCCGGCCCAGCCAAGATACTTCCACAGGGGGGAGAAGGCGGACAGAGTGATGGCGTTATCCACCTGGAAGCCCACGCCGCCGTAGACGTCGAAGCCGATGATGCAGGCAGCGATACCGGCCAGGAACACGTCAGACAGAGCAACGGCGATGCAGGAAACCACCAGTGCCTTGATGCCGCCGCGGTGATGGGCAAAGATACCCACGGTGGCGCTGTCGAACATCATGGGAACAAAGCCCACCAGGCACACGAAGGGCAGATTCAGCAGCATGCCCACGGTGGTGAACACGGTCATGGTCAGGGAGCCCACCAGGAAGCTGACGGTGATGACGGAGCCGTTGGTCACGAAGCCGTAGAAGGCGGCGCAGTCGATGCCGGGCAGGGTGTTGGGCAGGACCTTCTCGGAGATGCCGCTGAAGGCCACGGTCAGCTCAGCCACGAACATGCGCATACCGGTCAGCAGGATCACCAGATACACGGGGAACTTGCCGGCGGTGTGGAAGATATACAGCGCGAAGCTGGTGTCGGCGGTGAGGCTGGAGTCGATGCCCATCATGGCCTCCTTGCCGATCAGGGAGATCAGCACGGCGAAATAGGCCAGCATAACGATAAAGGAGGCCACATACATGTCGTTGAAGATGGACAGGAAGCCGGGCAGCTCCAGATTGTCAAACTTCTTGACTTCCTTGCCCTTCTTCTTGGCCCGGCGCTCCAGCAGGCGGCCGTACTCATAGCCCAGGCGGTCCAGGATCATCTGGGTGTGGCCCACGCACATGTTGGCGCCGTCGGTAAGATCCTGAGCGGGCTCAACGGTGAGGTTGGACAGCACGCACCACTTCACGGCCAGATACAGACCCACAGCCAGGATGGTGGCAAAGTCGCCCATAACGGGGAACATCACCAGCAGGATGGGGACCATGTCGATGGCCTGACCGGACAGGATGTGGGCCTGAATGATCAGGGAGCGACACTTGGTGTATTTTTTCATCAGCACCAGGATGATGGCGATGCCGAAGCCGGCGGCCATGGATGCCATCTGCAGGCTGGTGGTGCGGCCAAAGCTTTCCAGAATGGCCGTCAGCGTGCCGGCGCCCAGGGAGTCATCGTTGACGATGATGTTCATGCCCAGCACCTGGCGCAGGCCCATCATGATGGGCTGGAAGGTGGTGTACAGGCCGCCGGTAGCGGTTTGATAAACAATATAGCCAATATAGGCCTTCAGAGCGCCCATCAGGGATTCCAGGAAGGGGCGCTTGGTCAGAAGCTGGCCGATAAACACCAGGACCATCATAAACATGGCAGCCCGGTCAAAGAAGTTATACCAGATCCAGCTCAGAACGGAAACAACAGAATCCATTATGATTTTCCTCCGTATTCACACAAAGTATGTTGGTAAAGAGCTTTTACGCGGTAGATTGCTGAGTATGGAAGGCACGAGCCCCGACGGGGCGGGGATAGATCCTCTCCTCTCTCCGGTCAAAAACTGATTGTGGGAATCCAAATTTAATTCAAACAAGCTCAGGAGCGGCTCAGCCCAGCAGCTTGTCAAAATCCTCTTTTGTTTTGGCGTCCAGCAGAGCCCGGACCGTCTCCTCATCGTCGAACACATCTGCCAGGTCCATCATCACGTCCAGGTGGGCGTTAAGCTCCTTGACGGCGATGGCGAAAAACAGCTCTGCGCCCATCTCCGGGTCGCTCTCGTCGTAGCACACGGGGCGGTTGATCTTCACGAAGCTTACCGCCGCCTGCCTGACCAGGTCCGTGCGCTTGGAATGGGGCATGCAGATGTGGGGCGCGATGAAGATGTAGGGGCCGTTCTCGGCCACGTTCTCTATGATGCTGTCGGCATAGGCCGGCTCCACCAGCCCCTGGCGGATCAGCGGCGAACAGGCCGCCTTCACGGCCTCCTCCCAGGTGTCGAACCCGCTGTAAACGTCGAACAGCCCGTCTTGATACAGCTTTTTCAGATAAGCCAGTTCCATGTGTTCTCCTCCCACGGATGAATGAATATGCAGTTCTGCTGCCCGGGCCCGCAGGGGCTTCTCTGGGCATATCCGACAAAACTCACACCGCCATTATGCACGATTTTTCTGAAATATGCAACTGCTGCACGAAAGATACACACAAGTCCTCCTTGCACACATGCGCAGAAAATAAGCCGTCATTTGCCTCTTTTTCTGGAAATTCCTGGAACATATAGGGAAAACTCCCGGTTTTGCTACACATTTGTGCAAATAAAAAACTGAAAATTTCGGTCGGAGGCATTTTTTCGGCCCCTGCCGGGTGTGCTGGATGACACGTTGTGAAATGTGACAAAACCTATTGCATTATCGGCCGCTCCATCATATACTTTCATCAATGCAGGGCGCAGACAGGCATCCGGTCGCCGCGATCCGTGCCCGGCAGCAGCGGCTTATTTAACGAACAAGGAGGATTATTCCAAATGCCGAAAGTAAGAACCGTACTGGGTGATATCGAAGCGTCTGAGCTTGGCTTTACCATGGCCCACGAGCACGTTATCCATTGTCCCCGCGGCCTGTTCGCTCCTGACAACGAGTGGGCGCTGCGTGATTTCAATATCCAGCTTCAGATGGTCAAGGATTACAAGGCTATCGGCGGCGGAACCCTAGTGGACGCCATGTGCCGCGACCAGGACGGCCGCTGCCCCGCGTATCTGAAGGTCATTTCCGAGACCACCGGCGTTCATATCATCGCCGCCACCGGTATCCCCTTCGACTATCCCGGCGACCGGGAGCCCCTGATGGATCTATCCATCGTCTGGAAGGATAAGGACGTGGACGAGATCGCCGCCGGCTATATCAAGGAGATCACCGAGGGCATGAACGGCACCAACATCAAGGCCGGCTGGATCAAGGCCGGCACGCAGTACTGCTATGCCACCCCCGGCGAGATCAAGGGCCTGAAGGCCGCTGCCCGGGCCGCTCTGGCCACCGGCGCCGCCGTTCATACCCACACCGACGGCGGCTCTTTCGCTCTGGAGCAGCTGGAGATCGTCCTTAACGAGGGCCTGCCCGGCTCCCAGTTCGGCGTGGCGCACATTGACCGCAACCCCGACTTCTGGCTGCACAAGAAGATCGCCGAGTCCGGCGCTTACCTGATCTATGACGGTCCCGGCAAGGTGAAGTACTATCCCGACTCCGTCCGCGTGGATCTGCTGCGCCGCCTGGTGGACGCCGGCTTTGAAAACCAGATCATGCTCAGCAACGACATGGGTAAGAAGAGCCATCACCAGAGCTATGGCTATGGTCCCGGCTGGGGCTTCATCAAGCAGAAGTTTATCCCCCGTCTGCTGGACGAGGGCTTCTCCGAGGAAGTCGTCCACAAGTTCATGTATGAGAATCCCGCCCGCTTCTACGCACTGAGAAAGTAAGAGGACAGCTATGAAGAATGATCGTGATGAACGGACCCGGCCGCACGTCCCCACCTCTCCTGAGGAGTGCGATCCCAACTCCGCCACCGTGCAGCGCTGGCAGCCCAAGCGCCTTCCCCTGCGGGAGGGCATTGCCCAGGCCTCCTGGTTCTGTCGGATCATGTATATCCTGATCGTGTTGGGAACGGGAGCACTGAACCTGATTTATTGGCAGAAGCTGCCCGATACATTGGTCCTGCGGACCTGGTTCGGGTATTCCGCCGTTGAGGTTCCCACCGTTTCCTACTTTATCGTGTCATTTCTCCTCATCTGCTATTTGGTATACCGCGATCTGGTAAATCGGTCCCTGTCCAGAAGAAAGGTGTTTATTCCGCTGATCTTCTTTTTGGGCAACTATTACATGATCGTGGAGCTGCTGCAAACCATGGCGGCGTGAGGCACATCACGGTCGTTTCCCAAAGCGGCCCGTCCGTCGGGCGGGCCGCTTTATACGGGGATCCCTGCGTTTTTTTACAAGCAAAGCCTATGAGTATGAATATAATGGAGGAATTATGAAAGCTCCTTATTTGCAGATTGCATTGGATAACGAATCCCTGGAGGACGCCTTCCACACCCTGCGGGGCGGACTGGGCAACGAGGTGGACATCATTGAGGTGGGCACCATGCTGATCCTGATGGAGGGCGTGCGGGCGGCGCGGATCATGCGGGCCTGCTTCCCCGACAAGATTATGGTGGCCGACGCCGCGCTGTCCGTGGCGCATTTCGGGCCCAAGGTCCTGGCTGCGGGAACCCAGTTTGTGACCATGTTCTCCCCTGCCCGCAACGAGGTAAAGGCCGCCATTCTGGCCCAGGCCAAGGCAGGCGGCCAGGACGTTCAGATCGAGTTGTACGGCGACTACGGCGAAAGCTGGACCTTCGACGACCTGCGGGAGTGGAAGGACATCGGCATCCGCCAGATCATCTATGGCCGGCCCAGCTCGGCCAGCGGCCCCTGGACCGCCCAGGACGTGGACTTCGTGCGCCAGCTGTGCGACATGGGGTTCGAGGTCACCGCCACCGGCGGCATCACCTATGAGGACCTGGACATCCTGGCGGGTCTGCCGCTGTATGCCGTGATCTGCGGCCGTTCCATCCGCAATGCGGAAAATCCGGCGGCGGAGGCCCGCCGCATCAAGGCCCGTATGCAGGAGCTGTGGACCTGAGCGCATCTCCATCAAAAATCTAAAGAAAAAGGTGAAATTCTTATGTGGATCGACAATATGTTTGGCGTAAAGAAGCCGATCATTACCATGCTGCACCTGGATCCCCTGCCCGGCGATCCCCGATATTATTACGGCGACTGCATGGACCGGGTGGTGGAGCATGCCCGGGCCGACCTGCACGCCCTGCAGGATGGTGGCGTGGACGGCATCATGTTCTCCAACGAGTTCAGCCTGCCCTATGAGCGGCACATGAGCTTCGTGACCCCGGCGGCCATGGCCCGGGTGATTGGCGAGCTGAAGTCCGAGATCCGCGTCCCCTACGGCGTGGACTGCATCTCCGATGGCCTGGCTGCCATTGAGCTGGCGGCCGCCGTGGACGCAAAGTTTATCCGCGGCACCTTCAGCGGCGTGTATGTGGGCGACGGCGGCCTGTACAACAACGACTTTTCCCAGCTGCTGCGCCGCAAGGCCGCCCTTCACCTGGACGAGCTGAAGATGCTGTACTTTATCAATCCCGAATCCGACCGCAACCTGGATACCCGTCCCCTGGCGGATATCGCCCGCTCCACTATCTTCAAGGCCCATCCCGACGGACTGTGCATCTCCGCCAACGCCGCCGGCCAGGATGTGGACGACGCGCTGATTGCCAGCGTGAAGGAGATCGCCCCCAACGTGGTGGTGCTGTGCAACACCGGCTGCCGCCCCGACACCATCGAGAAAAAGCTGGCCACCGCCGACGCGGCTGTTGTCGGCACCTATTTCAAGGAGGGCGGCCGTCTGGAGAACGACAACCTGGAGAACGTCCGTGTGGATATCAACCGGGTCAAGGAGTTCATGGACGTGGTCAAAGCCCTGCGGCAGAAGCTGTAAGGCCCCAGGAAAGGAGCAACCATGAAACGGATCATTCCCTCTGTGGCCTCCGCCAACCAGCTGTTCCTGGCGGAGGAGATCGGAGCCTTTCCCGCCGGAACCCTGCTGCATGTGGACATCGAGGACGGCAATTTTGTCAACAACATCACCTTCGGCATGCGGACAGTGCGTTCCATTGCCAACATGTTCCCGCAGCACCCCCTGTGTTTTCACTTCATGGCCACCAACCCCTCCCAGTATTTTGAGGAGATCGCCAAATGCGGTGCCAGACAGGTGGCGGTCCATTTTGAGGGCCTGCCCTACCCCTCCGAGGAGCTGTGCCGGATCCGGGAGCTGGGGATGATCCCCGGCCTGGCCATCAATCTTCGCACGTCCATCTCCCAGGTGGAGCCGTTTTTTGAATACATCGACTTCCTGATGGTCATGACCATGGACAGCGGCTATGGCGGCACCAATGGGCTGGGCTTCTGCTTCGCCAATCATGACCGCATCCGCCAGGCCCGGGCGGCGTTGCCTGCGGGCAAGGAGCTGTGGGTGGACGGCGCCATGGACGAAACCGAGATGAAGAACTGCTTCGCCCTGGGTGTGGACGCGGTGATCGCCGGGCGGATGATCTTCCCGGAAAAGCTGGCCCAGGCCGGCGAGACCCGCCGGGCCTATCTGCCCAGTGAGCGGCAGCAGACCCCGGCGCAGCTGCTGGAGCAGTATACCCGCCGCTATTGTATGGATGAATAGGAGAGACGCAATATGTACGAAAAAGAAAGACGCGCCCTGATCGACTGCGCCCTGCAGATGAAGGAATGCCGCCTGATCACTCTGTGCGGCGGCAACGTGTGCATGCGCCTGAATAACGGCAACATCGCCGTCACCCCCTCTGGCATGGACTATGAGATCATGACCTCTGACGACGTGGTCATCGTGACGCCCCAGGGCAAGATCGTGGAGGGCACCCGCCGCCCCACCTCCGACCTGGATGCCATCCTGTATATTTTTGAAAAATTCCCCTGGGTCAATGCCACCATTCATACCCACCAGCCCTACGCCACGGCGTTGGGCCTGGTGCAGGACGTGTTCCCCGCCACGCTGGTGTCCCAGATCGATGCCCTGCGGGGTGATGTGCCGGTGGCGCCCTTTACGCCGTCCTCCGACAAGGGGATGGGCGTTCTAACGGTGGAGCACTATAACGGCTCCCTGGCGGTGATCCTGCGAGGCCACGGTGTGATGGCCTTCGGCCCCACGCTGCAAATCGCCCTGTATGCGGCGGTTTATCTGGAGGAGGCGTCCCAGACCTATCTGGCGGCGCTGGCCACCGGGCGCAAGGTGGAGCCGCTGGACCCGGAAATGGTAAAGGCCGAGTTGGGCGAGCCGGATTCCTGGGCCAATTATCTGCAAAAATAAGTTGCATTTTCCCAGTCGGAAAGTATAATGAGATCATGAAAAAAAGGAGGCTCTTTTATGAACTGGAAGCTGGGTAAGCTGATCAAGAATAAGACCTACAAGCTCTGGGGTGTGAACATCTTCGATTATCAGTGGACGGATACCGGCGAAACGGTGCACCTGAAGGACTACACCGATGGCATCCGCAAGGATTTTACCATCTATACCATCGATGTTGAGGGAACCACGCACACCTTTGCCGCCATTGGCCGGGGTTTGAACACCTGGCTGTTCTATGTGGGTGAGTAACGATTTCCGGTGCTGAGCCGGGGAGCTGGATAATGCCCTGTGCTATAGACAGTGCCTATTGCTGGCAGGCGTCTCAAAACAATAAATATTGGGGTCAGGTTTCAGTACCTGGCCCCAATATTTATTGTAAAAAATAATTGGCCTTTTCCGTCACTATGTACTACTTCCACCCTTGCCTCTTGGCCAAATCGCCCATTGCGAAGCAGAATTGTTCCCACCGTGCCAATGTTATCAACAGTGGGTCGCCCTCACGGATGCGCATGGTGCGGCGGATCTCCTTGGGAATGACCACCCGTCCCAGGTCGTCGATGCGGCGCACGATTCCGGTTGCTTTCATATGATAACTCCCTTTGTAACTGAATATTGGCAAAGGTAGTATCTGCACTCCCAGGCAGATTATGCGAAAGCACCGGGCGCGGACGGCCGTGCGGAGACGAAATGTACCCGGATACGGCTTGATCTCTATCCGGCATTTTTAACGGATAAATGCCAACGACAGTTGTGATACACATACAATTATGGTATACTATACAGGCGGCAGGTTCGGAGAAATTGATAACAACAGGGAGGGGCTGCATCATGAAAAAGAAAACCACGCGCAGGCAGGTATTGTTGAGCTTTTTAGGGACCACCGATCCCATTCGCGGTGAGCGCGACGGCGCTATGCTGCACATTCTGCGCCACTACCGCCCCGAGGTAGTCTGCCTGCTGTTTACGCCCGAGGTGCGAAAGCTGGCGGAGGCGGACGAACGCTATGAAAAGGTGTTTTTCCACCTCAAGTCCCATTGGGACGGCTACGCTCCGGTGGTGTTGGAGCAGGATCTTTCCGTCAGCGATGTTTCCGATATGGACGAGCTGGATCAGCCGCTCCACGACATGATGAACCGGCTGAGCCGCGAATATGCGGATGCGGAGATCCTGGTGAACATCACCTCCGGCACGCCCCAGATGCAGATGCTGCTGTCGCAGATGGTGCTGGAGCTGCGCTATCACGCCCGGGGCATACAGGTGAAAACGCCGGAGAAGAAGGCCGGCACCACCGTTCGCACCAACGACAGCGAAAACTACGACATCGACCTGGAGATCGAGTGCAATGAGGACGAGCAGGAGGGCGCGCCCAACCGCTGCGTTGAGCCGGAATTGTTCTCCGTGCGCCGCAAGAATCAATGGCAGCAGGTGGAGGCGCTGCTGAATCAGCGGTGCTTCCGGGGCGTTGCGGAAATGCGTCCGGCGCCTCTGTCGGAGGAGCTGATGGCCCTGGTGAAGCACATGGCCTATCGCAATGACCTGCTGCCGGAGGAGGCCCGGAAAGCCGTGCGGGGATACGGGCTGAGCCTGAAGCTGTATCTGCCGGAGGCCGCCCCCGCGCATCAGGACATCTGCGAGTATGCGCTGCTGATGAAAAATCTGCTCTGCTCCCACAGCTACACGGAATTTGTGCTGCACATGGAGCCGCTGACCCTGCGCCTGCAGGAAACGCTGCTGAATCAGCTTCTGCCCAGGCGTTATGGGTATGATCTGACCCATGTGCAATCGAGGTACGGAGGACGCATGAAAATCGAGCCCGGCCTGATGCAGGCAAAGATGCCGGAGCTGTACGACCGGCTTTATGTGACGGGGACGTGGGAATGCCGCCCGTCCGATCTGAGCACGCCGTTCTGCGACGATATACTGGACATCCTGTCCACACAGCCGGAGGAAACCAAAACCTATTTCCGCTGCTATGCCGATCTGAAGGAGGTGCGCAACGGTCTGGCCCACCGCCTGTGCGCGGTGACGGCGGACGAGATCCGGGCGGCGTGCGGCAAAACGCCGGAGCAGATCATTTCGCTGATCGAGCGGTGCATTCTCCTGCTGTTCCCCGCCTGCGACCCGGAGGTTTTCCACATCTATGAGCGCATCATCCGCTATATTCAGAGGCAGTATTGATACGGGTTCTTGATAAAAAATGAAATCCGATGGGATGGCCTATTGAAATCAAACAAATGCGGTTGACCATTCCACGGAAACGCTGTATACTATTGCCGAAACAATTTACACCCCGCAAGGGGACGAGAACTGGTTGTAGCTGTCTCCCGTGCCGCAGTAGATTTGAAACAACTCACACCCCGCAAGGGGACGGAAACTAAATTCGGTGGATTGTCTGAATGAAATCGTTGAAACAACTTACACCCCGCAAGGGGACGGAAACAGCTTGGTCACGGCCTTGTTCACCATGTCCGGGGAAACAACTTACACCCCGCAAGGGGACGGTAACTCCATCAACCCGGGCCAACTTGGCATCAACGATAGAAACAACTCACACCCCGCAAGGGGACGGTAACATGGTGCGCGTAATCATGGGTTTTCTTGCCATTGTGTTGAAACACATCACACCCCGCAAGGGGACGGTAACGCAATCGCCGGGAACACATAGGAGAGAAAGAGAAACAACTCACACCCCGCAAGGGGACGACCCTTTGGAAAGGAGGGATCCTCATGAACCCGCAAACCGTACAAGCTACCTTCGGCTGTCTGCTCCATGATGTGGGCAAGGCGGTCTGCCGCGCCGGTATTTCCGACGGGCGGCACGGCGAGGCCGGATATCGCTTTGTCCGGGACATCGACGGCTACGGACAGGCCAAGGCCGTGCTGGACTGCATCCGCTATCACCACGCCGCCCAGCTTCGTCAGGCAAAGGACTGCGACCCCCTTGCCGCCATCGCCTGCATTGCCGACAACATCGCCGCGGCCGCCGACCGGCGGCAGACCGGCGACGAAACGCAGTTTGACCGCTATCTGCCCCTGTCGCCGGTGTTCACCCATCTCAACGGGGAGCATCCGGGGCATACCCTGCCGCCCCACGCCCTGGATGGCCGCCTTCGTCTGCCGCTGGACGGGTCCTTCCGCCTCTCCGCCGGCGACTATGAGCAGATCCTGCTGACCCTGCGCCGGGAGCTTTCCGCCCTGCCGCCGCAGGAGGAGTGGCTCAACTCCCTGCTGTCCGTGTGGGAGAGCTGTATGAGCACCGTGCCCTCCAGCACCAACACCGGGGAAAGTCCCGACATTTCCCTGTATGACCACAGCAAGGTCACTGCCGCCGTGGGGGCGTGCATCAGCGAGTATCTGCTGGATCGGGGCGAAACGGACTATTTCACCGCCCTGGTGCAGCAGGAGCAGAGCTTCCGCCTGCAGCAGGCGTTTTTGCTCTATTCCGCCGATTTTTCCGGCATCCAGAAGTTCATCTACAGCGTGTCCACCAGGAATGCGCTGAAGTCCCTGCGAAGCCGCTCCTTCTTTCTGGAGCTGTGCATGGAGCACTACATAGACGAGCTGCTGCAGCTGTGCGGCCTCAGCCGGGCCAATCTGCTCTACAGCGGCGGCGGGCACTGCTATGTGCTGCTGTCCAACACGGAAAAGACCGTCCGGGCCATCCAGGCGTGGAACACCCGCTTCAACGACTTCCTCATTGAGCAGTTTGGCGTGCGGCTGTATCTGGCAGACGGCTATACCCCCTGCAGCGCCAACGATCTGACCAACACCCCGGCGGAGGAGGCCCCCTATCAGGCGATGTTCCGCCGGGTGAGCCGTCAGGTGGCAAAAAAGAAGCTGCACCGCTATTCGGTGCAGCAGCTTCGGCGGATGAATCAGAGCCACCAAAACCCCGGCCAGCGGGAATGCCGGATCTGCGGCAGGACAGACGCCCTGCGCGACGGGGAGGAGGATACCTGCATCTGCCTCTGGTGCGCCCTGTTCGAGAGCCTGTCCCGGAAAATCCAGGGACAGGCTGTGTATGTGGTCAGCCGCGATGCGGCCGGTGCAGACTTCACACTGCCCGCCGCCCAGGGTGAGCTGTCCTTTATCCTTACCAATGAGGCCCGGGCAAGACAGCTTCTCGCAGGCGAGGGCGTGGCGCGCGTCTATACGAAGAATCGCTTCTGCGCGGGCCTGCGCTACAGCACCCGCATCTATGTGGGCGATTACGCCGCCGACAACAGCATGGCGGCGCTGGCCGGCGCCTCGGAGGGTGTGCCCCGCCTGGGCGTGTGCCGCATGGATGTGGATAATCTGGGGCAGTCCTTTGTCTCCGGCTATGAATGCGCCGCAGAGAGCGATCCGGTGAAGCGCCAGCACTTTGTCACGCTGTCCCGCACGGCGGCGTTTTCCCGACAGATGTCGCTGTTTTTCAAGGGCTATATCAATCCCATCCTCAGCGGAGAATTTGAGCATTACCGGGCCTTGCAGGTGGCCGTGGTCTATTCCGGCGGCGACGATGTGTTCCTGGTGGGCGCATGGACGGATGTGCTGGAGGGGGCGCGGCGGATCCGGGAGGCTCTGCGCCGCTATACCTGCGGCGCGCTGACCATCAGCGCCGGGATCGGCATCTATGGGGATCATTTCCCCATCCGTCAGGCCGCTTCTCTCACCGCCGGGCTGGAGGATGAGGTAAAGAGCCTGCCGCATAAGGACGGCATCGCCCTCTTTGCCGCAGGAGACGGACACTGCTACCCATGGGATACCTATCTGGAACGGATCTGCGGCGAAAAGCTGGTCACTCTGGAGCAATATTTTTCCTCCGGCGACAGCGAACACGGCACGGCCTTTCTTTATCGCCTGATGGAGCTTCTGCGTCAGGCGCAGGCTGGGGGCGGAATCGCTCTGGCGCGCTATGCCTACTTGCTTGCAAGACTGGAGCCGAAAAGAAACGCGCCCAATTACCCCGGCTATAAGCGCTTTTCGGAGGATATGTACCGTTGGGCTTTGAACAGCGCCGACCGGGGAGAGCTTCTCACGGCCATCTGCATCTATGTGTATCGAAACAGAAAGAGGGGGTAGAAGGATGGGCTACAATGACAGAAACAGCCAGGGCAGGCAGCCAAACCGCAATGCATCGCGCCCGCCCCGCCAGGTCACTGCCAGGCCGCTGCCTGCAAATTATGTGGACGAGGCGGAGCGGGTCATCCGCTCGCTGTATGATGAGCGGAACAAGATCAGCACCAACAAGATCCGAAATCTGCTGAGCCTGGTGTCGGAGATCTATAATCGGGAAAACCTGCGCACGGCGGATACCATTTCCGAGGAAAGCGCCTCGGGGCTGATCGCACTGCGGATCCGCATGGTCTATGAGGCGGGGCGCGACGATGCGGTAAAGCTGTTTTTGGAGCGCGCGCAGCTTCTGGAGTATATAAAGGGATTGGGTGATTCCCGGGCTAAGCTGATGGACTTCGCCCATTATATGGAAGCCTTGGTGGCATACCATCGCTTCATTCTGCACATGAAGGAGGGTTAAGGCTTATGTACGGAAAAATTATCATCCGTTGCTGCCTGGTGGTGCGCACCGGTCTGCATATCGGCGCAGGCAATGCCTTCAGCGCCATCGGCGCAGTAGACAGCCAGGTGGTGCGCGATCCGCTGACCGGACTGCCTATGATCCCCGGCAGCAGCCTGAAGGGCAAGCTGCGTTCCCTTCTGGCCAGAAGTCTCAGCAAGGATATCCAGCGTATGCCCGACTTTGATCAGGATGACGGACGCATCAAGCGCCTTTTCGGCAGCGCCAATCCGGTGCATCGCGCCCGCCTGCAGTTCGCCGACTGCTTTGTGGCCAATGCAGAGGAGATGGAGCGTGTTCATATCACCGAGGTCAAGGCGGAAAACGCCATCAATCGGGCCACCTCCGTTGCAAACCCCCGCTTTATCGAGCGCGTGGTGGCAGGCACCCGTTTTGCCGTCAGCATTGTGTACGATGTAGAGGATGCAGGGCAGACCGCCGAGGATTTTGCCCTGTTGGCCAAGGGGATGAAGCTGCTGCAGATGGACTATCTGGGCGGCCACGGCTCCCGCGGAAGCGGCCGGGTGAGCCTGTGTGATTTCCGGCTGGAGCCTTTTGAAACCTCTGTGGAGCTTGAACCTCTGTGCGCCCTTTTCAAGGAGGTAGAGGCGTATGAATTACTTCCTGTTTAAGCTGAGCTTTCACACGCCCTGCCATTTCGGCACTTCGGACAGTGCGCTTTCGCTCTACACCTCGGAGGATCACTTCTGCGCGGATACGCTGTTTTCAGCCCTCTGCCATACGGCGCGGACGCTGTATGGCAACAGCGGCGTGGAAGCGCTGATTGAAAAAGCCCAAAAGGATCAGCTGTTTCTCTCCGACGCCATGCCCTGGTGCGGCGAGCGGTACTATCTGCCCCGCCCGTTTCTGACTGCCCGGACGGACGGTCATACTGCGGGGGCAGAACGCAAGGCTATGAAAAACCTGGCGTATATTGCCGTGGAGGACATGGCGGACTATCTCGCCTGTATGCGCGGCCAGGGGCTGTTCGATGCCGGCCGGAAAAAGCAGTGCTTCGGTGTTCCCATGGACAGCACCCGCGCCGCCGTTTTTGAGGGGCAGGACACGCTCCCCTATCATGTGGGCGCCTTTCGCTTTGCGGAGGACTGCGGCCTGTATGTGCTGGCAGGGCTTGAAAGCGATGATGCCGCATGGCTGCGCACACTGATGCGTGCGTTGGGATTGAGCGGCATCGGCGGAAAGGTCAGCTCCGGCTACGGAAAGTTTACGGTAGATGATGAGATTTATCTGAATGAACCCTTTGATGAGCAGACAGCGTGGCTGTTCCGGGCGCTTTGCCGGGATGCCCCCGCCTATCTGCTGCTTACCACGGCGCTTCCTGATGAGGAGGAGCTGGAGCGCACCATGGAAGATGCGTCCTACACGCTGACCAGACGGGGCGGATTTGTCAGCTCTGACTCCTTTGCGCCATCGGGGCAGAAAAAGAGAGAGCAATTCTTCCTGACGGCAGGCTCTGTAGTGCGGCGGCGCTTCGGCGGAGCTCTCTATCTGGCGGCCAGGCAGGACCATCCGGTGTATCGCTTCAGCAAGCCGCTTCTTTTGGGGGTGTTCGTATGAGAGAGCTGGAACAGCTTCAGCAGTATGAGCTGATCCTGACCGTGCGGTCCCCGCTGTTTGTCGGCAGCGGTCAGAGCTATCAGCGCACGGAGTATATCTATGATCGCAGGAGCAATCGGGTCTCTGTGCTGCACCGCAATCGGTTTATTCACTTTCTGGCGGAAAACGATCTGGCCGACAGCTATGAGCGGTTTATTCTGGGCGGGAGCACCAACCTCCACAGCTTCCTCCGGCAGGAGTGCGGACTGGACGAGGCAGGAATCCGGGCGCTTTGCGTTTACGACCTGCCGGCAGGCGATGCGCTGGACGCGGAACACAGCCTGAAGAATATTCAGGCATTTATGCGCGACAATGCCTTCCGCCCCTATGTTCCCGGCAGCAGTGTCAAGGGCGCCCTGCGCACGGTCCTGCTGTAT
Organism: Brotocaccenecus cirricatena; assembly: GCF_020687045.1. Taxonomy (NCBI): domain Bacteria; kingdom Bacillati; phylum Bacillota; class Clostridia; order Eubacteriales; family Oscillospiraceae; genus Brotocaccenecus; species Brotocaccenecus cirricatena. Next base: position 35,408 of record NZ_JAJEPW010000013.1, on the reverse strand, counting down.
CAGGCCATGCAGGAGCAGGGGATACTGGGCACCCGGAATTGGCGGGACTACAGCAAGGAGGACGGTATTCCGGAGCGGGAATATCTGAACACCCTGCGTTTTGTCCGCGACAGCAAAGGAAAAACGCGCCTGGACGCCGTGAGCGGCCTTCTGCGGGGTGTGCTTGTTTCCGACAGCGAACCCATCCCCAACAACGCCATGACGCTGACCGGAAAGAGAGACGCGGCATTCGGCGGCGAGGTCAATGCCATCAATCTGTGCCGCGAGGCAGTGGCTCCGGGAACAAGGATCCGCTTTTCTCTGACGCTGGATCAATCCGTCCTGCATGGACAGCTGACGGCCGAGTCCATTGTGGGCGCCATCGAGGCGTTTGACCGATACTATGAGGAAACCTACGCCTGCGGCTTTGCACTGCCGGAAGGGGCGGCTCCGGGCAGAATGAATCACTGCCTGATCCTCGGCGGCGGCGCAGGCTTCTTTTCCAAATCGCTGGCCTATCCCTACTATGGAGAGGAGCAGGCGCTGCATGAGGTCTCTGCATATATGCACCGCACCTTCCGGGGACATTACCATCAATATGACGAGGGGTGGGGGATGTCGCCCCATATGATGAAATACACCCAGTGGAACGGGAAAATGTATCCCTACGGAATCTGCGAGGTGTCTGTGCGGTGATCGGACAATATTGCTTCGCTCTGCGCTCTGCCGATGGGGCCCCCATTCCGTCTATGATGGCTTACCGCTTATATGGCTGGCTTCTGGAGCAGCTTCCGGAGGATATCGGCCGGCAGCTGCATGAGCAGGGAGAAAAACCCCTCTCGCAGTATATCCGCTATGATAAGGCGGAAAACCGGACCCTATGGGTCGTCAGTGTATTTCAAGGGGAGCTGTATGAGCTGCTGGAGCCCGTGCTGGAGAGCATTTTCTGCATTGCGCTGCGCCAAACAACGCTGCAGGCCGCTCTGCTGGACAAGCGGTGCTTTGCATCGGCGCAGGAGCTTGTTCTGTACGCCAGGGAGCTGCGGCTGCCCTCGCGGGTCATCATACGCTTTCACACCACCAGCTCCTTCAAGCAGGACGGCAGCTATGTGATCTTTCCCCAGGAGCGGCTGCTGCTGAGGAGTCTGCTGGCCAAATGGAACGCATGGTTTCCGGAGTATTCGTTGGATGATGAGGATGCGGCAGCCGCATTGGAGCGCGGCGTCCGCATCACAGACTATCAGCTTCGCTCGGGGCGCTATACGCTGAAATCCGCAAGAATCCCCGGATTTTCGGGACGCCTGACACTCTCCTCCGCCCTCAGCGCGCCTATGCAGGAGGTGTGGAATCTGCTGCTGGTGTTTTCCACTCTCTGCGGCATCGGGATCAAAACCACCCTTGGTATGGGCGGCGTAACACTTGAGATATCGCCCAATTCCCTGCTGAAAGAACAGGAAAAATGAAACCCCTCCGGCTGAGCCAAACTGACGTGATAGAGAAAAAGGTTCTATAATAAATGTTGGGGCCAGGTTCATCACCTGACCCCAACATTTATTATAGAACCTGAAGTAATGCATGACGTCTATTACATTACGCTACCGAACGATAGGTTGTCAAGCGGCGATGTTTTCGTCCGGATGCAAAAGGTGTAGGATGCAAAAGGATGCAAAAAACATCTATTTTTCCGGTTCGTTCTTGCAATTCCCGACCGCAACCGTTATAATAAACTTGTTACATTGTCCGCTGGCGGAAGCGATTGCAGCGGGCAGGAAAATGAGAGAAAGTAGGTGGCGGCATGGAGCAATCTCCCCAGTATGTGATCGAAATGCTTCACATCACCAAGGAGTTTCCCGGCATCAAGGCCAACGACGACATCACCCTGCAGCTGCGCAAGGGTGAGATCCACGCCCTGCTGGGCGAAAACGGCGCAGGCAAGTCCACGCTGATGTCCGTCCTGTTCGGCCTGTATCAGCCGGAGGAGGGCGAGATCCGCAAAAACGGCAAGCCGGTGAAGATCAACGACCCCAACGACGCAACGGCGCTGGGCATCGGCATGGTGCACCAGCACTTCAAGCTCATCGACGTGTTCACCGTCCTGGACAACATCATCCTGGGCGCGGAGGATACCAAGCTGGGCTTCCTGCAAAAAAAGGCGGCCCGGCAGAAGGTCCAGGAGCTGTCCCAGCGGTACGGCCTGCGGGTGGACCTGGACGCCAAGGTGGAGGACATCACCGTGGGTATGCAGCAGCGGGTGGAGATCCTGAAGATGCTGTATCGCGACAACGAGATCCTCATCTTCGACGAGCCCACCGCCGTTCTGACTCCCCAGGAGATCGACGAGCTGATGGACATCATGCGCAGCCTTACCAAGGAGGGTAAGTCCATCCTGTTTATATCCCACAAGCTCAACGAGATCATGGCCGTGGCGGATCGGGTCACCGTTCTGCGCAAGGGCCGGTATGTGGGCACCGTGAACACCTGCGACACCAACAAGCAGGAGCTGTCCAACATGATGGTGGGCCGCCCGGTGCAGCTGCAGGTGGTGAAGGAGCCTGCCCAGCCCAAGGACCCCGTTCTGCGGGTGCGGCACATGTGCGTGGTCTCCCACCAGCACAAGCGGGACGCCGTTCACGACGTGAGCCTGGAGGTCCGGGCCGGAGAGATCGTCTGCATCGCCGGCATCGACGGCAACGGTCAGACGGAGTTCGTCCAGGGCCTGACGGGCCTGGACAAAATCACCGGCGGCACCGTGGAGCTGTGCGGCAAGAACATCACCCACACCTCCATCCGCCGCCGGGGCGAGAACATGAGCCACATTCCCGAGGACCGGCACAAGCACGGCCTGATCCTGGACTTCACCCTGGAGCAGAACATGGTGCTCCAGCGGTATCTGGAGCCGCAGTTCCAGAAGGCGGGCTTCATTAAGAACGCCGCCGTCCGGGAATACGCCCAGCACCTCATCGACCAGTACGACGTGCGCAGCGGCCAGGGGCCCGTGACCATCGCCCGCAGCATGTCCGGCGGCAACCAGCAGAAGGCCATCATCGCCCGCGAGGTGGACCGGGATAAGTCCCTGATCGTGGCGGTGCAGCCCACCCGCGGCCTGGACGTGGGCGCTATCGAGTATATCCACAGCCAGCTGGTGGCCGAGCGGGACCGGGGCAAGGCGGTGCTGCTGGTGTCCCTGGAGCTGGACGAGGTCATGAGCCTGTCCGACCGCATCCTGGTGATGTACGAGGGCCAGCTTGTGGGCCAGCTGAATCCGAAAACCACCACCGTGGCCGAGCTGGGCCTGTATATGTCCGGCGCCAAGCGGGACGATATGGGAGGTGACCAGGCATGAAAAAGAACGCACTGGCAGCGCTTTACGAAAAAGACGGCACCAAAAAGGTGCTCTCATCCCTGATCTCCATTGTGGCGGGTCTTCTGGTGGGCGGCATCGCCGTTCTGATCGTGGGCCTGTTCAACGAGAAGATCTCCCTGAGCGGCGCATGGGACGGCATCCGCATCATCTTCGCCGGTATCTTCAGCACCGGCCGCGACGCCGCCGGTACCCTGACCTGGGGCTTCAACGCGGTAAACCTGGGCAACATGCTGTTCCGGGCCACGCCCCTGATTATGACGGGCCTTTCCGTGGCCGTGGCCTTCAAGACGGGCCTCTTCAACATCGGCGCCCCCGGTCAGTATCTGGTCTCCACCATGGTCACCCTGATGGTGGCCCTGTCCATTCCCTCCAGCGCGGTGCCCGTGGGCGTTATCTGGGTGCTGGCCTTCCTGGCCGGGTGCCTGTCCGGCGCCCTGTGGGGCGCGATCCCCGGCCTGGTGAAGGCCCTGCTGAACATCAACGAGGTGCTGGCGTGCATCATGACCAACTGGATCGCCGCCAACCTGGTGACCTGGATGTTCGACATCAGCAATTTCAAGAATATGGTCGAGAGCACCAAGTCCGGCTATATCTATAAGACCACCTTCAACGGCGTGGCCACCCCCAAGCTGGGGCTGGACGCCATCTTCCCCGGCTCCCAGGTCAACGGCGGCATCCTGGTGGCCATCGTCATCGCCATCGCCATGTACATCCTGATGAACAAGACCACCCTGGGCTATGAGCTGAAGGCCTGCGGCGCCAACCGTCACGCCGCCCGCTATGCCGGTATCCGGGACAAGCGCAACATCGTGCTGTCCATGGCCATTGCCGGTGCGCTGGCCGGTGCCGGCGCGGCCCTGTACTGGCTCTCCGGCAACACGGAGTTCTACTGGTCCACCTATCAGGCCCTGCCTGCCGTGGGCTTCAACGGCATCCCCGTGGCCCTGCTGGCCCTGAACAACCCCATCGCGGTGATCTTTACAGGCATCTTCATGGCCATGCTGAATATCGTGGGTCTGCAGCTGACCAACCTGACGGCCTATAACGAGTATATCACTGACGTCATCATCTCCGTGATCGTGTATCTGTCCGCCTTCTCCCTGGCCATCCGCATGATGCTGTCCCGGAAGAAAAAGCCCCACGCCCATGTGGAGGAGACTGCCGCCCCGGCGGCGGACGCCGCACCCCCGGAGGAACCGGCGGAGGAACCCACGGAACCGGCAGAGCCGGCAGCGGCTCAGACGGAGGAAGGAGGCGACCAGGCATGACGTTTCTGATCCAACAGACTTTGATTTACGCGGTGCCCCTGATGATCGTGGCCCTGGCGGGCGTGTTCGCCGAGCGAAGCGGTATCATCAACCTGGCCCTGGAAGGTATCATGATCTTCGGCGCCTTCATCGGCGTGCTGTTCGTGCGGCTGATGCAGGGCTCCCAGGCGGTGCTGGCCGCCAAGCAGGCCGGTGACTGGGTGGCCCTGCAGGGGCTGGAGCTGCTGACCATGCTGGTGGCGGCGGCCATGGGCGCGGTGTTCTCCCTGCTGCTGAGCTTTGCGTCCATCAACCTCCGGGCCGACCAGACCATCGGCGGCACGGCGCTGAACCTGATGGCCCCCGCTCTGGTGCTGTTCCTGATCCGCATCATCGCCAACCAGAATACCCTGCAAATGGCCACCGGCGACTCTGCCAGCTGGTTCATGTTGAAAAAGTCCACCTTCGGCGTGGACAAGAGCGTGGAATGGGGCTTCTTCGGGGAAACCTTCCTGAACAAGATCTACCTGGCCACCTACGTCTGCATCCTGCTGTTCATCATTCTGTCCGTCATCCTGTACAAGACCAAGTTCGGCCTGCGTCTGCGGGCCTGCGGCGAGAATCCCCAGGCGGCGGACTCTCTGGGCATCAACGTGTATAAAATGCGCTATGCCGGCGTCACCATTTCCGGCGCTCTGGCGGGCATGGGCGGCTTTGTGTACGCCATGACCACGGCCAACTGCTCCTCCAACGGCGACGTGGCGGGCTTCGGCTTCCTGGCTCTGGCCGTTATGATCTTCGGCAACTGGAAGCCTCTGAACATCGCGGGCGCGTCCCTGCTGTTCGGCCTGTTCAAGTGCATCGCCGCGGCATATGCCAGCATCGACATCAACGGCGACGGCGTGTTCCTGCTGGCCGACATCGGCATCAGCGCCCACCTGTACCGGATGCTGCCGTACCTGATCACCCTGCTGGTGCTGGCCTTTACCTCCAAGAAGTCCCGGGCCCCCAAGGCCGAGGGCATCCCCTACGACAAGGGTCAGCGGTAAGCGAAAAACCTATATCCTCCCAATACCCCGGCGCACTGCGCCGGGGTATTTGTCATAATTTGTTACATTTTGTTTCCTCTTTTTAACTGGACATTTCCGCCGGGGCCGCCTTATAATATGCCTTGCGAGATCATCCGGGGCCCGGCCCCGCCAGAATTAAGAGGGATATTTTCATGGGTTTTAATACACTTCCGTTTGTGTTTGTGTTTCTGCCGCTGTTTCTGGCGGCGTTTTATCTAGTCCCCGCCCGCTGGCGGGCGGGCCTGCTGTGTCTGGGGAGCCTGGTGTTCTACGTCATCGGCGTGTGGCAGCGGCCCTGGTGCCTGGCTCCGCTGCTGGGTCTGGCGGTTCTGGTGTATCTGCTGGGGCTGCGGATGCGGCCCCGGGAGAGCCGGGGGCTGCTGGTCCTGGGCCTGGCGGCCCTGTTCGGCTGCCTGTTCTTCTTCAAATATGCGGGACTCCTGGGTCTGGGAGTGACGCTGCCCCTGGCCATCAGCTTCTATTCCTTCCAGCTGGCGGCGTACCTGATCGACGTGTACCGGGGCCGGGTCCCGGCGGAAAGAAAGCCCCTGCTGTTTTTCACTGGCGTGCTGCTGTTTCCCAAGCTGCTGTCCGGCCCGCTGATGGACCCCCTGTCCCTGCATGAGCAGCTGTCCGACCCGCCCCGGCCGGGCCTGGAGGACTTTGACAGCGGCTTGCGGGACTTTATCCTGGGCCTGTCCATGAAGGTGCTGCTGGCCAACCAGATCGGCAGCCTGTGGCGTCAGGTGGGGAACATCGGCTATGAAAGCGTGTCCACGCCTCTGGCGTGGATGGGCATCGCGGCCTACTCCCTGCAGCTGTATCTGGACTTCTGCGGCTATTCCTGGATGGCCCTGGGCCTGGGGCGGATGCTGGGCTTCCGGCTGCCCCGGAACTTTGAACACCCCTACGCCGCCCGCTCCATGCAGGACTTCTGGCGGCGGTGGCACATCAGCCTCAGCTCCTGGTTCCGGGATTACGTCTATATCCCTCTGGGCGGCAGCCGGGAGGGGACGGCCCGGACCTATCTGAACCTGCTGGCGGTGTGGGTCCTGACGGGCCTGTGGCACGGCAGCACCCTGAACTTCCTGCTGTGGGGCCTGCTGCTGTTCGCCCTCATCGCCCTGGAGCGGGCCGGATGGGGCCGGGTGCTGGCGCGCAGCCGGGTAATCTCCCGGGTGTACATGGTGCTGATGATCCCCCTGAGCTGGCTGCTGTTCGCCATCCCCTCGGTTAGCCGCATCGGCGTTTACCTGGGCCGACTGTTTCCCCTCGTGTCCCAAGGGATCGCCGTCAACGCCGGGGACTGGCTGCAGTACGGCAAACAGTATTGGTGGCTGCTGGTGCTGGGCATTGTGTTCTCCACCCCCGGGCCGGAGAAGCTGTGGAACCGCATCCGCGGCACCTGGCTGGGCACGGTGACCCTGGCGGTGCTGTTCTGGGCCTGCGTTTACTGTATGTCCGTGGCCACCAACGATCCGTTTATGTACTTCTCGTTCTAAAGGGGGCGTTATCATGAAGCATATCAAGAATTTCCGCCCCCTGGCCCTGGCCGCCATCCTGGTGGTCACCTCCGCAGCCGCCGCCGTGTGCGGTCTGGTGATGAAGGGACAGCTGCAGAAATATGTGGGCGGCTATGACGACAAGTGGGCCATCGCCGTGCCCTTTCTGATGCTGCGGGACGACACCGACTGGCAGCGGATGCTGGCGGCGAAAAACGCCCCGCCTGCGCCGGAACCCGAACCGGAACCCGAACCGGAACCGGAGCCTGACCCGGAACCCGAACCCGAGCCGGAGCCGCCGGTGGTGGTCACCAACGCCGTATACGGCCAGGACGAGAGCTTTTTCGACGACGCCCTGTTCATCGGCGACTCCCGGATGGTGAACGTGGCCAACTATGCCCGGCTGGGCAGCGCCGACTACTTCGCCGACGTGGGCATGACGGTGTTCAAGATGTTCTCCACCACCGCCTCCGACAAGAATTTCGGCGCAACGGACCTGGGGTCCCTGCTGCGCAGCAAGCAATACAGCCACATTTTCGTGATGCTGGGCCTCAACGAGGCCGGTTATCCCCTGGGGAACCTGTTCGACGCCTACCAGAGCGACCTGGAGCAGCTGCGCCAGCTCCAGCCGGACGCCACCATCTACATTCTGAAGGTCTACGGCGTCACCGCCGACGTGGCTGCCGGGAATCCCAGCTTTGCCCACAGCCGCCTGACCGCCGTGAACCAGGGCTTTGCGGAGCTGGCCGACGGCGACCGCATCCGCTGCCTGGACTCGGACACCCTGTTCTGCGGCGACGACGGCTTCATGCTGCCGGAATACACCGGCGACGGCGTCCATCCCTACGGAAAGTTCGCCTATCAGTTCTCCCAGTGGCTGTGCGAGCAGATCACTCAGGGGAAGTGACACAAAACGCGACAAGGCCCTCCGGCGTCAGCCGGAGGGCCTTGTTTTCTGCAATTCTTTATTCCGCGAACAGGGGGGTGGACAGATACCGGTCGCCGGTGTCCGGCAGAAGCACCACGATGGTCTTGCCTGCGGACTCCGGCCGCCGGGCGATCTGCAGAGCCGCCCACACGGCGGCGCCGGAGGAGATGCCCACCAGTACGCCCTCGGAATGGCCTACCTCCCGGCCCAGGGCGAAAGCGTCCTCGTTGATGACGGGGACGATCTCGTCATAGATCTTGGTGTCCAGCACCTGGGGCACGAAGCCCGCGCCGATGCCCTGAATCTTGTGGGCCCCGGCCACACCGGTGGACAGCACCGCCGAGCTTTTCGGCTCCACCGCCGCCACCCGGACGGCGGCGTTCCGGGACTTCAGATACTGCCCCACGCCGGTGATGGTGCCGCCGGTGCCCACACCGGCCACGAACCAATCCACCTGCCCGTCGGTATCCTGCCAGATCTCCGGCCCGGTGGTCTCAAAGTGGGCCTTGGGGTTGGCGGCGTTGACGAACTGGCCGGGGACGAAGCTGCCGGGAATCTCCCGGGCCAGCTCCTCGGCCTTGGCAATGGCCCCCCTCATGCCCTTGGCCCCCTCAGTGAGCACCAGCTCCGCACCATAGGCCTTCATCAGCTGGCGGCGCTCCACGCTCATGGTTTCCGGCATGACGATGATCACCCGATAGCCCCGGGCGGCGGCCACGGAGGCCAGGCCGATGCCGGTGTTGCCGGAGGTGGGCTCGATGATGACGCTGTCCTCATGCAGCAGGCCCCTGGCCTCGGCGTCGTCGATCATGGCCCGGGCGATGCGATCCTTCACGGACCCGGCGGGGTTCAGATACTCCAGCTTGGCCAGGATACGGGCCTTCAGGCCGTATTTCTTCTCCAGATGGGTCAGCTCCAGCAGGGGGGTGCGGCCGATCAGCTGATCGGCGGAGGTATAGATATGAGACATGGTCCATTTCTCCTTTATATTGTAAGATGTTGGTTGTTTTTCAGCGGACGGACACCTTACAACATCGGAAAACCACAGACGCTTCCATGGAAATGACCTCGGTTCCCAAAAACTACTACCAATGTGGTATGTTGGTAGTATATTCCCGTCACGCACAAAAATCAACCCCTCTGCGAAATTTTTCCGCAGAGGGGTTGACGCAAAGTTACAGACTCTTTTCCAGGGCGTGGACCCAGTCGGCCTTCAGGTAATAAATCAGGAACACCACACAGCTGACGCTCCAGGTGATGGGATAGGCCCAGAAAATGGTGGCAATATCCGGCCAGACCTTCAGAGCCAGGGTGATATAGCTGACCCGCAGGATGCACCAGCAGCCCAGCATGGTGTACATAGGCACCTGGGCCCGGCCCGCGCCCCGCAGCACGGCGGACACACCGTGGGCAAAGGCCAGGAAGCAGAAGAACAGTGCCTCGATGTGGGACTGACGCACACCGATGGCCACCACGGCCGGGTCGTCGTTGAACAGCCGCATGGCATAGGGGGCCAGGAAAAACAGCGCCACGCCGATAAGCTCCGCCATGGCCATGGAGCACAGGATGCCGATCCGCGCGCCCTGCTTGGCCCGGTCAAACTGCCCCGCTCCCAGATTCTGGCCGATGAAGGTGGTCAGAGCCATAGCGAAGGCGGTGATGGGCAGGAACACGAAGCCCTCCACCTTGGAATACGAGCCGCAGCCCGCCATGGCGTCGGAGCCGAAGGTGTTGATGTTGGACTGCACCACCACGTTGGCGATGGCGATGATGGAGTTCTGCACGCCGGAGGGAACACCTTGGGAGGTGATTTTCTTCAGCAGGGGCAGATCAAAGCCGATGCGCTTGATCTCCAGCCGGTACGGCCCGTCGGACCGGGTCAGCTTGATGATGCACAGGACGGCGCTGACCACCTGGCTGATCACGGTGGCTACGGCGGCACCTGCCACGCCCATATCCATGGCCCCCACAAACAGCAGGTCCAGGGCCACGTTGACCACCGACGAGATAACCAGATAGTACAGGGGGCTGCGGCTGTCGCCCACCGCCTGCAGAATGCCCATGCCTGCGTTATACAGGATGGTGGCCAGGCTTCCCAGGAAGTACAGCCGGAAATACAGAATGGAGGTGTCCAGCACGTCCGCCGGTGTCCGCATCCAGGTGAGGAGGGTGGGGGTGAAGAACACGCCCAGAAGGGTCAGCAGCACACCGCAGCACAGGGCAAAGGCGATGTCCGTGTGCACAGCGGAGCGGACCTTTTCATAGTTCCTGGCCCCGAAATACTGGGCGATGACGATGCCCGCCCCGATGAACAGGCCCATAAAAAAGCCTGTCATCATAAAAATGAGGTTGCCGCTGCTGGCCACAGCGGCCAGAGCCTGCTTGCCCACAAATTTGCCCACGATGACACTGTCCACCGTGTTGTACAGCTGCTGGCAGAGATTGCCCAAAAAGACCGGCACTGCAAAGCTGACCATGCGCTTCCAGATGGATCCGGTGGTCATATCGGTGCTGCGGTTGATGGCGGCCACGCCGCATCGCCTCCTTATGTAAAGAAATCGTCAGTTCCTTCATTATAGGGGGAAAATGCGAAAAGGTCAACCCTTCATCGCCAAAATAAGCGATTTTGTCTTTCAATCGTGCACAAATGCGAAAATACGGCAAACGGATTCGGTGAAACCCAGCAGAAAAAATAGTTCTCCGCGCAGCGTCGGACCGCTGCGCGGAGAAGCAAAGGGGGGATGAGAGAGTAAAGCGTTGTCAGTCGGCCAGGATCCGCACCGCACCCACATAGGTGCTGCTGTAATAGCCATCGAAATAGCTGATCTTGACCCCGCCGTTGGAGGTGGCGTGGATGAAGGCCCCGCCGCCCAGATAGATGCCCACATGGGAGATGTCGCCGCCGCCATAGGAGAAGAACACCAGGTCCCCGGCCAGCCGCTCGGCGGTGGACACCCGGGTGAAGGCGTACAGCTGGTCGCTGGCCCCGTGGGACATACGATAGCCGAAGTGGGCATAGACGTACATGGTGAAGCCTGAGCAGTCAAACCCGCTGGGGGAGGCCCCGCCCCACACATACCGGGTGCCCAGGAAGGACTTTGCATAGTCCACCAGGTCCTCCCGGGCGCTCTTCACGGCGGAGGTGCCGGCGTAGTCGCTGTACTGCACGGTCTGGCACCCGTCAGCCCGGACATAGCCGGTGGTGCCGCTGAAGGTGATCTGATACCAATTGCCGTCCTCGGTGACGTCGTTGAGCCGGGCCACCTTGCCCTGGCGCAGGGTCCGCAGGGAGGCGGCGCTGTCGCTGGGTGCGGCGTACACGGTGATCTGACGGGCGGCCATGGCGCCGTCATAGGCGTCCAGCAGGGCCTGGCGGGCGGCCTGACGGCCGGTGCGGCGGGCGGCCTCGCGGTTGGCCTGGCGGGCAGCTTCCGCCTGCCGGGCTTCCTCCTCCTGCTGCAGCTGCACCGCCTGAACGGCCAGCTGGGACAGGTCCACCGTCTCCTCCTGCTCCAGCATCCCCAGGTCGATGGCGATGTTGGAATTGGCCTGGGCGGACTGGGACAGGCCGGCCTCCTCCAGCGCCTGCACGGCGGCGGAGTAGCTGGCGGCGGCCTCGGCCGCGTCCTGTATCTGATGGCTCTGATCTGCGCTGACGATCCAGATGCTGGACAGCGTCATGGACACGGCCAGGAACAGACAGGCGAAACGTCGGGATACCATGGGTAAGACTTCCTTTCCATAAGGGGATTTTCTAACGACAAGAGATACTATACCACAATGGTTTCAAAAAAGCTACAAAAAATTACAGATTGGTAACAAAAGTTTTCAAAATGGTAAAAATTTACTGCCGTGTCACGCAAAACACGGCAGTAAACTCGATATTCAGGACAAAATCCTCATTTCCGCAGGTCGGCGATGGCCTGGCCCGTGGCCAGGATGGACTCCCCGGCCCGGCGCACCCCGGCTCCGGCGGCCTTCATCAGCTCGTCCTTCACGTCCACCGCCAGGCGGCGGAAGATCTCGGAGATGATCTTTTTCTTCTCCTCGTCGGCCCCGGCATACTCCCGCAGCAGGGCCGCTCCGGCGGCCAGACCGCCGCTGCGCAGGTCCTCCAGGGTCTTGGTGCGGCCGCCCCGGCTGAGGATGTCGAAAAACGCCCGGGAGAACTGCTCCCGCTCCCGGGGGCTCATGGAGCCGATCCACTCCCGCAGCACTCCGTCGGACAGCTGGCCCAGCTGGGAGCGCTGGCCCAGGTGGACGAACCGGGGGCCCTCCACGCACCAGGACAGGGGCTCATGCTGCATAATGGACCGGGCGGTGCTGTCCACCACCTCATAGTCCTCGGCGTGCTCCAGCAGGACCCCCACGATGGAGGAGGCGGGGATATAGGTGAACAGCCGATCCGCCACCGCCTGATAGCTGGGGGTGTCCACCAGGTCCCGGCTGAAGCCCGGACCGTCGTTGTTATAGGCGGCGATCAGCCGCTTGCGCTGGAGCTTTTCGTCCAGGTGCACCGCCGCCCAGGCGGCCAGATTGCCGCCCTTGGAGTGTCCGCCGATGCGCAGGGCACGCCGGGGGCAGGCCCGGGCCACGGCCCCGGCATACTCCGCGGCCTTCACCTGGGCGGGGACGGCGGAAAGGAAGCTCATGTTGAAGTCCTCCTGCCAGCCCACAATGGTCATGTCCGTGCCCCGGTAGGCAGCGTATACGCTGCCGTCCGGCAGCAGGAAGGACACGGCGGCAAACTGCATCTGCCGGTCCTCGTCGTGGAGGCTCTCAAAGGCGAACAGCGACACCTCCCGGAACCGGGGCGTCTCCGCCGCCTGGCGCATCAGGGGGATGTAGTCCAGGGTGGACAGACCCAGCTGCTCGTCCTCCTCCGTCAGCAGGCGGCACACGTCCCCCATGGGCATGGCGTCCTGAGGGTCGAAGCTGCGCAGCCGGGGGATGTTCTCCAGCTTGATATAGGAAATGATGCACAGGAGCAGGTTGTCCACCTCGTTGAACCCGTCCTGGGCAAAGGTCAGGTCGCCCCGCCACCGGAGGTAGTCGGACACGGTGGCGCTGGCTTTCGTCTCGTCAGACATGGGGGATACCTCCTTATTGTGAATGTTATTGCAGACTCTTGCACCGCTCGTCGGTGTTGTGGATCACCTGGGCCACGCTCTGGCCCAGGCCGGGATACCCGGCGGTCAGGGTGTCCGGGGTGATCTCCTGGACCTCCTCCGCCTGGCTCAGGGCTCGGCGGTACCGCACCTGGCTCATGGTCATGTCCGCCTGCACCAGGCCGCCGTCATAGTCCCCGGGAGACACGGCGAAGAAGTCCTCGTTGCCGCCGCCCCGGCGATACAGCTGCCGCAGCAGGGCATACAGCGCCCCGCTGAGATAGTCCCCGGCGGCGGTGACGGCCTCCCGGCTGCCGGTTTTGCCCAGCTGGTCAAACAGGACCCCTGCGGTGTTCACCACCAGCTTTTTCTGCAGGGTGGCCATGATGCTGCCCCGCAGGCTGCCCTTTTCGCCGGAGGAGTCGTACACGTCCCCAGCCTCGATGATGGACCCGTCCCGGCTCAGGGTCCGGCCCAACAGATAGTCCGCCGACACGTGGTAATAGTCGCACGCCCGGGTCACGAAGGCCAGGCCCGGCTCCCGGATGCCGTTTTCATAGTGGCTCAGCAGGGCCTGGCTGATGCCCAGCTCCGCCGCCGCCTTCCGTTGGGAAACGCCCTTCTCCTGCCGCAGCAGGCTCAGCGTGCGGGAAAAATCAGTTGCCATTCTCTCTCACCCATCTCTCTATTTTATACAGGAAGTAGATTATACCGCACTTTATACAAAAAGTAAATCCCCAATTTTGCCCGGGTGAACTATCCGCCGGATGGCTGTTCCCCGGCAAATACCGGCGGATTTTCCGGAATTTACCGGGGATTAAATATGAAAAAGCTGTTAATTCCCGTGAAATCCCTTGACGGATGGGGGAAAACCATGTATCATATATTTTTGTAACGAATTTGTAACTTTTTGAGGCAACCTGATTATGAAACAAGACCTTATGCATAAAGACGTCAACGACGTCAACATCACGCCGGAGGAGCGGCGCAGCATCTGGCAGCTCTGGCGGCAGAATCTGAAGGACTGGGCCTGGTATATCCGGGAAAATCCCGACTGGCTGGACCTGGACATCCAGACCGCCGTGAAGCGCCACGTCATCGCCCCCCTGCGGGAGGGCTGGCATCGCCTGCGCAGCCTGGCCCACCAGAAGAAGCGCCGGGAGTTTCCGGAGTCCGAAAACCGCCTGGCCCAGCTGCTGCTGTTCGCCTGGGGCAGTATGCCCCGGATGGGCGCGGGCCTGCGGGAGCGGTTTGCCCTGCGCCGCAAGCACAACATCCGCCGCAGCGGCAGCATCCGGGGCCTGCTGGAGCGGCTGCACCTGCACCCGGCCATCTTCCTGGGCACCTGCGTCACGGCGGCGGCGGTGATCGTGCTGCTGTCGGTATACACCATCGGCACCACCGTCCGCTATGACGGCATCAACCTGGGCACCGTGGGCTCCCGCCGGACGGTGGACCAGGCGGTGCAGCAGCTGGAGACCGTCACCCGCCAGACCTTAGAGGACCAGGACTACGCCATCGACACCGCCCTGCTGTCCACCCAGACCCATGTGGTCCCCCGCCGGGACCTGGAGAGCCGGGAGGAGTTCGCCGAGAACCTGACGGACCAGATCGGCGACGTCACCTATGGCTATACCCTGTATGTAGACGGCGAGGCCGTGGCCGCCACCACCTACGCCGGAGCCATCGATCAGCTGCTGGAGCAGATGAAGGCGGGCTATATCACCGAGAACACCGTGGATTGCAGCTTTGTGGAAAACGTGGAGATAAAGGAGGGCTATGTGGACAGCTCCCTGATCTCCAACCTGGGCTATATCGCCGAGAAGCTCAACGCCACCAAGGAGGGGGCCGTGGTATACACCGTGAAGCCCGGCGACGTGTGGTCCGCCATCGCCGAGGCCAACGGCATGACCAACCAGCAGCTTCTGACCCTGAACCCCGGCTATGACATCGCCGTGCTCCACGCCGGGGACCAGCTGACCATCTCCAACGCCGTGCCCTACCTGACGGTGGTGGCCGTGGAGCGGCAGAGCTACATCCGTGACCTGCCCTATACCATCACCTACCGGGACGACGCCAGCATGTACCAGGGCGACACCAAGGTGCTGTCCAAGGGCGTGTACGGCAAGGCGGACGTCACCGCCAACGTGACCATCATCAACGGCGAGGAGACCGCCCGGGAATATGTGGCCTCCGTGACCCTGTCCCAGCCTGTGGCCGAGGTCCAGGCCCGGGGCACCAAGGTCCGGCCCACCTGGTTCCCCACCGGCAGCTTCCGCTGGCCCTGCTACGGCGTTATCACCTCCTACTTCGGCCCCCGCCGGGCCAGCGTGGCCGGCGCCTCCACCTATCATGAGGCCCTGGATATCGCCAACAGCTACGGCACCGCCATTTACGCCGCCGACGGCGGCACCGTGACCCTGGCCGGGTGGTACGGCGGCCTGGGCTACTGCGTGAAGATCGACCACGGCAACGGCTTTGTCACCACCTATGGCCACAACAGCTCCCTGCTGGTGTCTGTGGGCCAGCATGTGTACAAGGGCCAGCAGATCGCCCGCATGGGCTCCACCGGCATCAGCAGCGGCCCCCACTGCCACTTCGCCGTGACCCGCAACGGCACCCTGGTGGACCCGCTGAACTACCTGCCGTAAAAAAATCAAAGCTCCGGGATGAGAACCTCATCCCGGAGCTTTTGCATGGCAATTATTCCTTGTCCTGGGAGTCCTCCGGCTGGGGGCCCTCCTGGGGCTTTTCTTCCGGCTTGTCCTCCGGTTGGCTGTCGAAGTCCGGCATGGGGATGGGCTCCGACACGATGTTGATGTGCTTGGCGGGGGCCTCGATCACGTCCGGGGTGGAGGGGCGGAACAGCTTCTGATCCTCCTCCCGGGTGGCGCCGTAGTTGTCCACGGTCTCCGGGTCCCGGCCCTCGATGATGGCCATCATCTCCTGACCGGTGATGGTCTCCTTCTTCAGCAGATACGCCGCGATCTTGTCCAGCAGCTCCCGGTTTTCGCTGAGGATCTGCTTGGCGTCCTGGTGGCACTGACGGATGATGGCAATGGTGGCCCGGTCCGCCGCGGCATACGTCTCCTGGGCGCAGGTCATGGAGTACCCGCCGTCCAGATACTGGCTCTGCACGGTGCCCAGGGCCATCATGTCGAACTCGTCGCACATACCGAAGCGGGCCACCAGGTTCCGGGCCATCTCCGTGGCCCGCTCGATGTCGTTGGCGGCGCCGGAGGTCATGGTGTTGCACACGATCTCCTCCGAGGACCGGCCTGCCAGCAGGGTCCGGATCTCCGCCAGAATGTCCTCCTTGGACATGAGGAACTTCTCCTCCTCCGGCAGGTGCAGGGTGTAGCCCAGGGCCCCCTGGGTATGGGGCACGATGGTGATCTTGCTGACGGGCTGGGCATTCTTCTGCTTGGCCGCCACCAGGGCGTGGCCCACCTCGTGATAGGCGATGATGCGCTTTTCCTCCTGGGTGATGACGGTGCCCTTCTTCTCGGAGCCTGCGATGACCGTTTCAAAGGCCGCCAGCAGGTCGTTCTGGTTCACGGCCTTGCGGCCCTTGCGCACGGCCCGCAGGGCCGCCTCGTTCACCAGGTTGGCCAGGTCCGCGCCGACGCACCCGGCGGTGGCCTGGGCGATCTTGTCCAGATTCACGTCCTCCGCCAGGCGGATGTTCCGGGTGTGGACCTGCAGGGTGGCAAGTCTGCCTGCCAGGTTGGGCCGGTCCACGGTGATGCGCCGGTCGAAGCGGCCGGGCCGCAGCAGGGCCTTATCCAGCACCTCCGGCCGGTTGGTGGCCCCCAGCACGATAACGCCCTTGCTGGGGTCGAAGCCGTCCAACTCCGCCAGCAGCTGGTTCAGAGTCTGCTCCCGCTCGTCGTTGCCGCCGAAGCGGCCGCCGTCACGGGATTTGCCGATGGTGTCGATCTCGTCGATGAAAATGATGCAGGGAGCCACCTTGGCGGCCTCCTTGAACAGGTCCCGGACCCGGGACGCGCCCACGCCCACGAACATCTCCACAAAGTCTGAGCCGGAGATGGAGAAGAAGGGCACGTTGGCCTCGCCGGCCACGGCCTTGGCCAGCAGGGTCTTGCCGGTACCCGGGGAGCCCACCAGCAGCGCGCCCTTGGGGAGCTTCGCGCCGATGGCGGTGTATTTGCCGGGGTTGTGGAGGAAGTCGATGATCTCCTCCAGGGACTCCTTGGCCTCGTCCTGACCGGCCACGTCCTTGAAGGTGACGCCGGTCTGCTTTTCCATATACACCTTGGCGTTGGACTTGCTCACGTTGCCGATGCCGCCGATGCCGCCGCCGTTTTTGGACACGATCCGCATCACCAGCACGATCAGCCCCATGGTCAGCAGCATAGGCAGAATGTACATCACCAGGATGTCGCCCAGGACGCTCCAGGAGCTCTTGACGGGGCTGGAATACTCCACGTCGTGCTCATCCAGCAGGGGAAGCAGCCGGGTGTCCGTCAGGTAGGTGGTGTACAGGGTGATGGGATTCTTCTCGCTCTGGGTATAGGTCCGGGGCTGCTGGTTCTTGTTGGACGACTCCTGGGTATAGGTATAGCCGTCCACCGGGGTGGCATACAGCACGCCGTCCTTCAGCTCGATCTTCTTGATCTGGTCCTCCTGCACCAGGTTCATCATCTGGCTGTAGGTGATCTCGAAGCTCTTGCCGCCGCTGGTCATGGCCAGAATGTAGTTGAACACCAGGGTCAGCACCAACGCCCAGCCGATCAGGGAGAGGACGCTGCGCAGATTCCGGTTGTTCTTCTTGTTTCCGCCGTTGTTTCCGCCGTTTCTGTTGTTTGAGTCCATCTTGGTCTCCTTCCGTCAAAAAAACTGCCCCCAGCCTGGCCGCTTCCGGGCAGATAGTAGTAGCATTCTTGCAGTATACCATAAAATAAATTCCGTCACAAGCGGAGAATGACGGCTTTTGTGTTAATTTTCTATGAATCCCCGGCAGGGGCATTTCCGACAAGCTGGCAGGCTCCCCGGACGATTTTCGCCCGGGGAGCCCGTTTATCGTATTCAGCCCTCCCGGCCTGCGTGGCGGCAGGAGGTCCGGAAGGTGGACCCCCATGCGTTCTTCATGGTCCAGGAGGGGGTACATACCCTGGGCAACTTCAAGCGGCACCTGAACCCCTGACGGAAAAAACCGTCCCGGTACAGAGCGGGACGGCCCGGAAAACCGGCGGTTTGTTCCGGGACAAAGGCGAGAAAAGGCGGGACGCCCAAGGCTGTGGAAATGCTTTGGGCGTCCCGCTGTTTTTTGAACCTATTCGCCTAAAATTTCGACAAAAATTCCAATGCTGTCTGCTCCGGTGTCATAGACTTTTCCGCCGGACTGGGTCAGGGGCAGGGTCAGGGTCACGGCGCTGCCGCTGCTGTCCGTGAAGGTCAGCTCCATGGACATGGCGCCGGGGGTGGTGACGGAGGCGTCCGTGGGAACAAATTCCAGGCTCCGGGCGGCGTCGGTCATGGCCCGGACCTGGGCCGGGTCGGTGCAGGTAACGGTTTTTCCGGCGTAGGTAACGGTGACGGCGGTCACCGAATCGCCGGGCAGCGGCACAGCCGCCGGGGCGGCGCAGGCCGAAAGCGTCAGGCACAGCGCCAACAGAAGGGGCAAGAGCTTTTTCATGGTCCGTCTCCTTTCCGATATGCCACAATACTCCGATACTTATACAAAACCATTATACGCTTTTGGACGAATTTGTCAAATAAAAATGGACGTTTTTTTTGCGAATCCGAACAGAGAGCATGCCGGTGCCCGTATCCGCAGGGGCGGACGGCACTGTCCGTGGCGGAAATGTGGATTTGCCCAGAGGACTTATTCTGCCCGGCCGGCGTGGCGGCAGATGGCCTCAAAGGTCTGCTGGCTGATGTCGTGCTCCATCTTGCAGGCATCGGCCTCGGCGGTTTCCGGGTCCACACCCAGATGGATCAGAAACTGCGTCAGGGTCTTGTGCCGGTCCAGCATGCTGGCGGCGATGGCCATGCCCGTGTCCGTCAGGGTGATGAGCCCCTCCTTGTCCATGGTGATATAGCCGCTCTCCCGCAGGCGCTTGGTGGCGTAGCTGACGCTGGGCTTTGTCACGCCCAGATACTCCGCAATGTCAATGGAGCGAATGTAGCCATGCTTCTCCTTCATCATCAGCATGGTTTCCAGGTAATCCTCCGAGGCTCTTAAGATCTGCATGGCAAACAGTACCAACCTTCCAGTAAGATTATATATAGGTTAGCATATTTTAACCAAAATTGCAAGGAAGAAAAATTTTTCGCCAAAAGGGGTTGACAAGAAATGTTAGAGGTGTTAAACTATCCAGCGGTTAAGGGAGCTTAACCTTTTTCTTGGCAAAGAGGTTAAGGCAGATTAACCATTCATTTTTCACGATCGGTTAGCGACCCCTAACCGCTATCACAGGGAGGGAAGCAGCAATGATGCCGCTGACATTAGCCAACATGGGCGAAGAAAATCTCATCCACCGGGTGGGCGGCAACCCCGAGGTGAAAAAGCATCTGGAGGACCTGGGCTTTGTGGCCGGGGGCACCGTCACAGTGGTGGCGGCCCTGGGCGGAAACGTCATCGTCAAGGTCAAGGAGGCCCGCATCGCCATCAGCGAGGAAATGGCCCGAAAGATCATGATCTGAGAAAATCAAAAAATACATAAAAGGAGAGAATCCACATGAAAACACTGCGCGACGTGAAAATCGGCGAGACGGTCCAGGTGGTGAAGCTCCACGGGGAGGGCCCCGTGAAGCGCCGCATCATGGACATGGGCATCACCCGGGGCACCCAGGTGTTTGTCCGGAAGGTGGCCCCTCTGGGCGACCCCATGGAAGTCACCGTCCGGGGCTATGAGCTGAGCCTGCGGAAGGCCGACACCGAAATGATCGAAGTGGAATAAGTTCCCGGAAAGGAGATACGAGAATCATATGGATAAGCAGATCAAAATTGCCCTGGCGGGCAACCCGAACTGCGGTAAAACCACCCTGTTCAACGCCCTCACCGGCTCCAACCAGTTCGTGGGCAACTGGCCCGGCGTCACCGTGGAGAAGAAGGAGGGCAAGCTGAAGAAGCACGATGACGTGGTCATCATGGACCTGCCCGGCATCTACTCCCTGTCCCCCTACACCCTGGAGGAGGTGGTGGCCCGGAATTACCTGATCGGCGAGCGCCCCGACGCCATCCTGAACATCATCGACGGCACCAACCTGGAGCGCAACCTGTACCTGACCACCCAGCTGACGGAGCTGGGCATTCCCGTGGTCATCGCCGTGAACATGATGGACGTGGTCCGCAAGAACGGCGACCAGATCAACGTCAAGGAGCTGTCCCGCCAGCTGGGCTGCGAGATCGTGGAGATCTCCGCTCTGAAGGGCGACGGCGTGATGGACGCCGCCGAGGCCGCCGTGAAGGCCGCCAAGGGCCAGACCAAGACCATCCCCATGCACACCTTCTCCGGCCCCGTGGAGCACGCCATTGCCCACATTGAGGAGGCCGCCGTCCACACCCTGCCCGAGGAGCAGCAGCGCTGGTACGCCATCAAGATCTTTGAGCGGGACGACAAGGTACTGCAGAAGCTCAGCATCCCCGCCGACGTGATGCAGCACATTGAGCAGGACATCCAGGCCGCCGAAAAGGAGCTGGACGACGACGCCGAGAGCATCATCACCAACGAGCGCTATGTTTACATCGCCGAGATCATCAAGAGCTGCTACAAGCAGAAGCGCAAAGGCCAGCTGTCCACCTCCGACAAGATCGACAAGGTGGTCACCAACCGCTGGCTGGGCCTGCCCATCTTCGCCGTGGTGATGTTCCTGGTTTACTGGATCGCCATGGTAGCCGTGGGCGCTCCCGCCACCGACTGGGCCAACGACGGCGTGTTCGGCGACGGCTGGCACCTGCTGGGCATCGGCAGCAAGGAGTATAACGCCGTCAACGACGATTACACCGCCGCCATCCAGGCTGTGGACGCCTTCCTGGGCACGGAGATCGACCCCGAGGCCGAGGACTTTGACGCCCAGGCCCTGCTGGCCCAAATGCAGAGCTTCCAGCCCAGCTCCTCCACCGCCACCGTGGACGTGGAGGACGAGGAGACCCTGGCCATCAACACCATGACCGCCTACTATGACGCCCTGCCCGAGGGCGCGGACAAGATGGACGACGTGGTGCAGATGACCTTTGTGGACGCCGTGAAGTATCTCACTGAAAACGGCTTTGACGCCCCCGACCCCGCCGACTACGGCGTGTGGGTCCCCGGTATCCCCGTGCTGGTCAGCAATGGTCTGGAGTCTGCCGGCGCCGCCGACTGGCTCAGCGGCCTGATCAATGACGGCATCGTGGCCGGTGTGGGCGCGGTGCTGGGCTTCGTGCCCCAGATGCTGGTTCTGTTCCTGATGCTGGCCTTCCTGGAGGCCTGCGGCTACATGGCCCGTATCGCCTTCGTGCTGGACCGCGTGTTCCGCAAGTTCGGCCTGTCCGGCAAGTCCTTCATCCCCATGCTCATCGGCGTGGGCTGCGGCGTGCCCGGTATCATGGCTTCCCGTACCATCGAAAATGAACGCGACCGCCGGATGACCGTTATGACCACCACCTTCATCCCCTGCGGCGCCAAGGTCCCCTTCATCGCCATGATCGCAGGCGCCATCTTTGGCGGCAGCGCATGGGTCTCCACCTCCGCTTACTTCATCGGCATGGCCGCCATCATCGTCTCCGGCATCATGCTGAAGAAGACCAAGATGTTCGCCGGTGATCCCGCTCCCTTCGTTATGGAGCTGCCCGCCTATCACTGGCCCACTCTGGGCAACGTCCTGCGCAGCATGTGGGAGCGCGGCTGGAGCTTCATCAAGAAGGCCGGCACCATCATCCTGCTTTCCACCATCTTCGTGTGGTTCACCACCTACTTCGGCTGGGTGGATGGCACCTTCCGTATGCTGGACGAGAGCGAGATCCAGAGCTCCATCCTGGCTGCCATCGGCGGCGTCATCGCCTGGATCTTCAAGCCCCTGGGCTGGGGCAACTGGCAGGCTGCCGTGGCCTCCATCACCGGCCTTGTGGCCAAGGAGAACATCGTGGGCACCCTGGGCATCCTCTATGGCGGCGGCGACGGCACCGTGTATCAGAACATCGGCGCGGCCTTCACCGGCATCAGCGGCTTCAGCTTCCTGGTGTTCAACCTGCTGTGCGCTCCCTGCTTCGCCGCCATCGGCGCCATCAAGCGGGAGATGAACAACCGCAAGTGGACCTGGTTCGCCATCGGCTATCAGTGCGGCTTCGCCTATCTCATCAGCCTGATGATCAACCAGTTCGGCGGCCTGTTCACCGGCAGCGTCAATGTCATCGGCCTGATCTTCGCCCTGGCGGCCCTGGCCCTGATGGTCTATATGCTGGTGCGCCCCTATAAGGAGGCCACCAAGCTCAACGCCACCGTCTGATCTGTTCCAACCCATCTTACGACATTTTCCGAAAAGGAGTGAAATTCCATGCTGCATTGGATCAGCGCCAATCTCTCCACCATTCTCATCACCCTGGTCCTTATTGCCATTGTAGTCCTTATCATCCGCAGTCTGATCCGCCAGAAAAAGCAGGGAAAGTCCTCCTGCGGCGCAGGGTGCGCCCACTGCGCCATGCATGGCCAGTGCCACCGCAGCCAGCCGTGACCTGATCCCCGGGGGAGACGTGGGCAGCTCCGCGTCTCCCCCGCCCTTTCACCCAGGAGGTTAGATATGTCTAATTGCCCACAGGCCATGACCCCGGCCTCCATCCGATATCTGCTGGTGCTGGACGATCTGTGCCGGGAGGGCAGGGGCGTCCGCTCGGTGGAAATCGCCGCCCGGATGAACGTGTCCAAGCCCAGCGCCCACTCCATGCTCCAGAATCTCTGTCAGGCGGGCCTGGTGGAAAAGGAGCGCTATGGCACGGTGTTCCTGACGCCGGAGGGCCGCCGGGCCGCCGCGGAATACGCCGCGTGCTTCGGCCCCCTGTGCCGCCGGATGCAGCAGGCCCTGGGCCTGGAGGAGGACGCCTGTCAGACGGCGGTCTGCGCCATCCTGGCCCAGTCCCAGGACCGGCTGCCCCAGCTCCGGGACCGCCTGCTGTCGGCGGAGCAATAGCCCCGCAGGAAAAACAACCCATTTCCTCAAGGAGGTATAACGCTATGATCGAAACCATTGTCCAGGTGGACGGCATGATGTGCGGCATGTGCGAAAGTCACATCAACGACGCCGTCCGCAGCCATTTCCAGGTGAAGAAGGTGTCCTCCTCCCACACCAAGGGCCAGACCGTGATCCAGTCCCAGGAGCCCCTGGACCGGGAGCAGCTGGTCCGGGTCATCAACGACACCGGCTATCAGGCCGGGGAGGTGGTGTCCCGTCCCCTGGAAAAGCGGGGCCTGTTGGGCCACCTGAAAAAGTGACCATGGAATCTGCGTGTCTGCATGAACCCTTGCCGCTGCCGGAGCACACCGTCCGCCGGGAGACCCCGGACGGGGGCCAGGCGGCGGTGACGCTTTATCCGGTGTTTCCCGGCATCGACATCCACTATCACGATGTCCATGCCGCCTCCTGTCCCTTAGAACCCGCCGCCCCGGGGGTGCTGGAGATCAGCCACTGCCGGGAGGGGCGCATGGAGTACCGCTTGGGGAGCCGGTATTTCTATCTGGCCCCGGGGGACCTGTCCGTGGCCCGGCAGGACGTGCTGCCCACCCTGGCCGCCTTTCCCACCGGCCATTACCACGGCATCACCGTTACCGTGGACCCGGGGCTGGCGCCCCGGTGCCTGTCCTGCTTTCTGGAGGACGTGGAGGTGCAGCCCGCCGCCCTGGCGGAAAAATTCTGCGCCGCCGGGGGGTATTTTGCCGCCCGGTCCTCCCGGCGGGTGGAGCACGTGTTTTCGGAGCTGTATCAGGTGCCGGAGGACCTGCGCCGGGGGTATCTGAAGGTGAAGATCCTGGAGCTGCTGCTGTTCCTCAGCGCCTTAGAGGTGCCCGCCCAGCCCCAGGCGGCTGCGCCGGGCCTTTCCCGGGGGCAGGTGTCCCTGGCCAGAAAGACGGCGGACTATCTGCTGGCCAACACCGAGAGCAAGGTGACGGTGCAGGAGCTGTCCCGGCATTTCGGGGCCTCCGCCGCCCAGATCCAGGCCAGCTTCCGGGGAGTCTACGGCCGCAGTCCCGCCGCCTGGCTGCGTCTGCAGAAGATGCACGGCGCGGCGGAGCTGCTGCGGTCCACGGACCGGACGGTGCTGGATATCGCCGGACAGTTCGGCTATGACAACGCCAGCAAATTCGCCCGGGCCTTCCGGGACGTCATTGGCGTGTCCCCCAACGAATACCGCAGCGGCGTGGACCAGGATTCCTGCGCGCCATAAATCAAAACCTCCGGCATAGCCGGAGGTTTTGATTTTATCGGCACAGATAGGAGAACCAGCCCTCGCTGCTGCGGGTCTCGGCAATGGTCCAGCCGTTATCCCGCAGGCACTGGGCCACCTCCTCCGCCCGGTCGTCGATGATGCCGGAGCACAGGAAGATGCCCCCCTCCTTCACCAGGGGCCGCACCGTGGAGGCCAGGGCCTTGATGACGTCGGCCACGATGTTGGCCACCACCACGTCATAGGGGCCGCCCAGCTCCTGCCGCAGGGCCTGATCCGTTACCACATCGCCCCAGCGGACGGTGTAGCGGTCCCGGCCCACGCCGTTGAGGGCGGCGTTTTCATAGGCCACGTCCATGCACTTTTCGTCAATGTCGCAGGCCACGGCCCGGTCCGCCCCCAGCAGCAGGGCGGCAATGGACAGAATGCCGCTGCCGCAGCCCAGGTCCAGCACCGTCTGGCCGCCGGTGATATGCTTTTCCAGGGCCGTCAGGCACAGGCGGGTGGTGGCGTGGCTGCCGGTGCCGAAGGTGAGGCCCGGATTCAGCCGCAGGGCCACCCGGCCCTCCGGCACGCCGGTGCTCTCCCACTCCGGGATGACGATCAGCCGGTCGCCGATCTCCATGGGCTTGTAAAACTGCTTCCAGTTGTTCTCCCAGTCGGCGTCCTCCATGTTCTCCATGGTCAGCAGCAGCCGGCCGTATTCGGGGTGCTCCTGCTTCACCCGGGACAGTGCCATGCGGACCTGAGCCAGGGTGTTGTATCCGTCGGGACTGTCCTCCAGATAGAAGGTGATGCGGCACAGGCCCTTTTTCTCCTGCATCAGCTGGTCGTCCACATAGTCCCAATAGGCGTGGTTGTGCTCCAGAAAGTCCTGGAAATCCCCCTCGTCGTCAATGACCAGGCCGGTGATGCCCAGGTCCTCCAGCAGTGCGCTGACGGGCTCTAGCCCGGCGGGGGCGGCGTCGATCTTCAGCTCCAGCCACTTCATGCTCAGCGCTCCGTTCCCACAAAGAACAGGCCCATGGTGTTGGGGCCGGTATGGCTGCCGATGACAGGGCCGATGTAGTTGATATACACCTCTTTGACGCCGTAGCGCTGCTTGAGCTGGGCGGCCACGGTCTCCGCCTCCGCCTGGCAGTCCGCCTGGCAGATGAACATCACCTGATCCTGCAGGTTGATGCCCAGACGGCCCACGGTGTCGATGAGGGTGTTCAGACTGCTCTTGCGGCCCCGGGCCTTGCCCACCACCGTCAGCTTACCCTCGTCGGAGGTGTGCATGATGGGCTTGATGGACAGCATGGTGCCCACCAGCGCCGTGGCGGCGGACACGCGACCGCCCTTTTTCAGATAGTTCAGGTCGTCCACCGTGAACCAGTGGCAGACGTGGAGCTTGTTTTCCTCCACCCAGTCCCCCAGCTGGTCCAGGGTCAGGTTCTCCTCCAGCTTCTTGTGGGCGGTCAGGTACATCAGCAGGCCCTGGCCCAGGGAGGCGCTGAGGGAGTCGATGACCCGGATGCGGCCCTCGGGGTGCTTGGCCAGAACGGTCTCCGCCGCGATGCAGGCGGACTGGTAGGTGGTGGACAGGGCCGAGGAGAAGCTGATGCACAGGATATCCTTCCCCTGCTCCAGAATGGCGGACATGGCGTCCTCAAACTGGCCCACGTTGACGGCGGAGGTGGTGGCCATTTTGCCCGCCCGGATCCGCCGGTAAAACTCCTCGTTGCTGATGGCCGCGCCATCCAGGGTGTTGGGATAGTCCTGCCCGTCCATGTGCATGGTCAGGGGCAGCACCTCCAGCTGCAGGTCCTTTGCCATCTGGTCCGGCAGATCGCAGCAGCTGTCGGTCATGAGAACATATTCGCGCATGGGAAAAACCTCCTTGGAAGGTATAGTTTTCGCGTTTTCTCGACATCTAATATACCATATTAGAACTCGCAAGGAAAGATGATTTTTAAAGTTTACAATTTGTTCACAATTAACAAGGCACAAAAAACGCAGGACCCGGCAGCCCTGCGGTGTTTTTTGCGGTCCGCCGCCCGGCAGCGGCGGACCATTTGTAAGAGAGAAAAACTTGGAGGGTATATGCGGAATGGAAAAGGATGGAAAAGCGAATTTGCGTTACAGCAGCTTGCACAGCAGGTCCAGCTCCACGAAAGCCAGAACCGGCATCAGAAACGCCAGCACCACCGTCAGGCCATAGAAGTGGCCGGTGGCCGTGCTCACCAGCGTGAGTGCCATCAATACAGAAGCAACAACGGCTGCAACTACCATACCGGTGCGATTCGTCTTAGTCATTTGAGAACACTCCTTTCTGCTGTTCCCGCGCCGCGTCCGGTGCGGTTCCCCTTCGGGCGAGTGATAAGATAACACGAAAAAAGGGATTTGTAAAATCGGTTCTTTTCCCTTATAATATAGGTCGCAATCTATAATTCCAGGAGGGCTCCGACATGACGGATATGGAGATCGAAACCTTTCTGACGGTGCTGCGCAGCGGGTCCATGACCGCCGCCGCCCAGGCGCTTTATATCACCCAGCCCACCCTTTCCGCCCGGCTCCAGACCCTGGAGGACGAGGTGGGGACGCCGCTGTTTGTCCGGGGCAAGGGCCTGCGGCGGCTGGAGCTGACGGAGGCGGGAACCCGGTTTCTGCCCCTGGCCCAGCGGTGGCAGCGGCTGATGGCCGAGATGCACGGCATTGCCGCCGCCGAGGCCCGGACCCACTTTCGCATCGGCGCTGCCTACACCGCCAACCAATATGTGCTGCCGCCGGTATACAAGCGGTTTCTGGAGCGGGACCTGCCGGTGGCTCTGCGGGTGGAGACCCTGTCCAGCCAGCAGGCCCAGGAGGCCGTTACCCGCCGGGAGCTGGACATGGCCATTGTGGAGGACGACGTGGGCTTCAACCCGGAGCTGCAGGTGACGCCCCTGTTCCGGGAGTCGTTCTATATGATCTGCTCCGAGGGCAGCGACTATCCGGAGCTGGTGAACCCCCACGACCTGGATATGTCCCAGGAGATCAACGTGTCCCAGCGGCGGGAGGTGCAGGTGTGGAACGACTATTGGTTCGGGTCCGATGCCCGGCCCCTGCTGAATACCGACACCATGCAGCTGGCGGATGCGTGGCCCCCTACCAGCCGGGTGTGGGCGGCGGCCCCGGCCATTGCCGCTGAGCATATGCGCCGGGCGGGCCGGGCCAAGATCTGCCGCTTCACCGCCCCGCCGCCGGACCGTATCAGCTATCTCATCGCCCCCCGGGCGGTGGAGCTGCCCCGGGAGGCGGCCCTGTTTCTGGAGGACCTGCGCTGGGAGCTGCAGCAGCACCCGGACGTGACCATCTATTTCTGACCGCACTCAGCTTGTCAAAAAAATCTTTTTTGACAAGCTGGAAAATGTGGAAAATTGGTAGCCAGATGGGAAAGAGTATGCTATAATTCATATATTATGTATCTGCCAGAATCGAGGCTTTCGCATATGAACCGGCAATATCCCTGTCTGGAAATCAGCCGCAGCCGCCTGCGGCACAATATGGAGGAGGTCATCTCCCGCTGCACCGCCCGGGGCATCCAGGTGTGCGGCGTCATCAAGGGGTGCAGCGGCCTGCCGGAGGTGGGCCGTATGTTCCGGGACTGCGGGGCCACCCAGCTGGCCAGCAGCCGCCTGGAGCAGATCGTC
Source organism: Brotocaccenecus cirricatena (assembly GCF_020687045.1). Classification (NCBI taxonomy): domain Bacteria; kingdom Bacillati; phylum Bacillota; class Clostridia; order Eubacteriales; family Oscillospiraceae; genus Brotocaccenecus; species Brotocaccenecus cirricatena. Next base: position 7,150 of record NZ_JAJEPW010000013.1, on the reverse strand, counting down.
CGCTGCCGCCGGGCCGGGGTGCCGGGGCCGTATATGCTGCTGCGGATCCCCATGCTGTGCGAGCTGGACGATGTGGCCCGGTGGTGTGACTATTCCCTGGAAAGCGAGCGGGCCACGCTGGACGCCCTGGAGGAGGCCTGCGCCCGGCAGGGAGCTGTCCACAAGGCCGTGATCATGGCGGACCTGGGGGACCTGCGGGAGGGCTTCTGGGACCAGGACGAGATGGTGCGGGTGTGCGTCCATGTGGAGCGGGACCTGCCCCATGTGGAGCTGGCAGGCGTAGGCGTGAACCTGGGGTGCTACGGCTCCATCCAGCCCACGCCGGAGAATCTGGGCCAGCTGGTACATATCGCCCGGCGGGTGGAGGACGCCATCGGCCGGAAGCTGGAGATCGTGTCCGGCGGAGCCACCAGCTCCTTCACCCTGGTCCACTGGGGCACCATGCCGGAGGGCATCAACCACCTGCGCATTGGCGAGGGTATCTTAGTGGCCAAGGATTTACAGGTGGACTGGAGCATTCACGACATGGACTATCTGCGGATGGACTGCATGACCCTGCGGGCCCAGATCGTGGAGGTGAAGGACAAGCCCACCCACCCGGTGGGGCCCATCGTGGTGGACTGCTTCTGCAACCGGCCCACCTATGAGGACCGGGGCATCCGCCGCCGGGCCATTGCCGGCATCGGCCGGGCCGACGTGGGGGATATCATGATGCTGCATCCCCGGACGCCGGGTATGACGGTGGTGGGCGGCTCGTCGGACCACTGCATCCTGGACGTGGAGGACTGCGACCCCTGCCCGCAGGTGGGAGATATCGTGGATTTCGATGTGATCTACCTGACCATGCTGTATGCCAGCGCCCGGGAGGACGTGACCGTGAAATTTGTGGACTAATTATTATAATAGGAGGATAGATTTTTGGATAACGAAGGATTGATGATTTTCATTTTCCAGGCCATCATTGCGCTGTTTGCGTTTTTCGTGGTGGCCCCCTGCGTGCTCAATGCCGTCAGCCTGTTCACGGTGCAGAAGCGCTTCGCTAAGACCATGATCGACCTGGGCGTGGTGCAGGCGGACGTGGTGCACAAGCTCCACCCCAAAAAGGAGATCGCCGGGGTCATCATCTCCCTGGTGGTGGTGGCGGCCTTTGGCTACGGCGTGTGGCGGCAGGCCCCCATCAGCTATCTGTCCGGCGGTCTGCCCCTGGTGGTGGGCTTCCTGAAATACCGCCAGATCGTCCAGTTCAACAGCCTGACGGTGAAGCGGTTCCAGAACACCTATCAGGGCCAGATGGACGTGAAGAAGTACAACGACTATGTGAACAAGACCTTCTGAGTGCCAAAAGAGGACGGGGCAGCGCCCCGTCCTCTTTTCCTCGAAAAATCCCCGGTTTGTTCACAAAATCCTGTTGATTTTCGCGGGAAGGCGTGGTATCATATCCCAAAATTCCGGGGATTCGGACCCGGCTGACGCAGGAGGACGGCATATGAAAGAAGTAAAGCCCCCGAAAAAACCGTTGATCTATTATTACGGCGTCGCCCTGGTGGTGCTGCTGCTGATCAACTTCCTGCTGGTGCCCCTGGTGGCCCGGCACGCGGTGCAGGAGGTGGACTACGGCACCTTCATGACCATGACCGAAAACAAGGAGATCGGCCAGGTGGAGGTGGAGGACAACCAGATCATCTTCACCAACAAGGACGGCAGCAAGGTCTATAAAACCGGGCCCATGAACGACCCGGACCTGACCCAGCGGCTGTATGATGCCGGAGCGGAGTTCACCCGGGACATCGTGGAGGAGACATCGCCCCTGCTGAGCTTTGTGCTGACGTGGATCCTGCCCATCATCATCTTCATCGCCATCGGCCAGCTGATGACCAAGAAGCTGACGGACCGGGCCGGAGGCCCCGGCTCCATGATGTTCGGCGCGGGAAAATCCAACGCCAAGATCTATGTGCAGTCCACCCAGGGCATCCACTTCTCTGACGTGGCCGGCGAGGATGAGGCCAAGGAGAACCTGCAGGAGATCGTGAACTATCTCCATGACCCCGGCAAGTATCAGGAGATCGGCGCATCCATGCCCAAGGGCATCCTGCTGGTGGGCCCTCCGGGAACCGGCAAGACCATGCTGGCCAAGGCCGTGGCAGGCGAGTCCCAGGTGCCCTTCTTCTCCATCTCCGGCTCGGAGTTTGTGGAGATGTTCGTGGGCATGGGCGCGTCCAAGGTCCGGGACCTGTTCAGCCAGGCCAAGGAGAAGGCCCCCTGCATCGTGTTCATCGACGAGATCGACGCCATCGGCCAGAAGCGCAGCGGCGGCCAGTACGGCGGCAACGATGAGCGGGAGCAGACCCTGAACCAGCTGCTGACGGAGATGGACGGCTTCGACGATAACTCCGGCGTGATCATCCTGGCGGCCACCAACCGCCCGGAGTCCCTGGACCCCGCGCTGACCCGTCCCGGCCGGTTTGACCGCCGGGTGCCGGTGGAGCTGCCGGACCTGAAGGGCCGGGAGGAGATTCTGAAGGTCCACGCCCGGAAGATCAAGCTGGCGGAGAACGTGGACTTTTCCACCGTGGCCCGGATGGCCTCCGGCGCGTCCGGCGCGGAGCTGGCCAACATCGTCAACGAGGCCGCCCTGCGGGCGGTGCGGGACGGCCGGAAGCTGGTGACCCAGGCCGACCTGGAGGAGAGCATCGAGACCGTCATCGCCGGATATCAGAAGAAGAACGCCATCCTCACCGACAAAGAGAAGTGGATCGTATCCTATCACGAGATCGGCCACGCCCTGGTGGCGGCCCGCCAGACCCACTCCGCCCCGGTGCAGAAGATCACCATCATTCCCCGGACCTCCGGCGCCCTGGGCTACACCATGCAGGTGGAGGAGGGCAACCACTACCTCATGAGCCGGGAGGAGATCGAAAACAAGATCGCCACCTTCACCGGCGGCCGGGCCGCCGAGGAAGTGGTGTTCGGCTCCGTCACCACCGGCGCTTCCAACGACATTGAGCAGGCCACCAAGCTGGCCCGGGCCATGCTGACCCGGTACGGCATGAGCGACGAGTTCGGCATGGTGGCCCTGGAGACCGTCACCAACCAGTATCTGGGCGGCGACGCCTCCCTGGCCTGCTCGCCGGAGACCCAGACCAAAATCGACCGGCTGGTGGTGGAGCTGGTGGAGCGGCAGCACCAGAAGGCATTGCAGATCCTGCGGGACGACCGGCAGAAGCTGGATGAGCTGGCCAGGTTCCTGCACGAAAAGGAGACCATCACCGGCGAGGAGTTCATGAGCATCCTCAACGCGTGAACCTGAAAAAGAGAACGCCCTGCCGGGGGCGTTCTTTTTTTGCCCCCGGGCGCATACGGTGAAGAAAAAACGGGGAGGGGTTTGCCATGAAAAAGCTGCTGGGGGCACTGCCGGTGCTGGTGCTGCTGCTGACGCTGTGTCCGGCCTGGGGGGTGGAGCTGCCGGTGCAGGCGGAGGCGGCGCTGCTGATGGAGAAGGAGACGGGACAGGTGCTCTACGCCAAAAACGAGCACCAGGCCCTGGAACCGGCCAGCGTCACCAAGGTCATGACCCTGCTGCTGGTGATGGAAGCTATCGACCGGGGGACCCTGGCCTATGACGACGTGGTCACCGTCAGCGACTATGCCGCCTCCATGGGCGGCAGCCAGATCTTTCTGTCCCCCGGGGAGCAGATCACCGTGGAGGACCTGCTGAAGGGGGTGTGCGTGTCCAGCGGCAACGACGCCGCCGTGGCCCTGGCGGAAAAAATGGCGGGGGTCACGGAGCTGTTTGTGGAGCAGATGAACAACCGGGCCCGGGAGCTGGGGATGCAGGACACCCATTTCGTCAACTGTACGGGCCTTCCGGCGGAGGGCCACGTCACCAGCGCATGGGACATCGCCGTGATGTCCCGGGAGCTGATCGTGAACCACCCGGACATCCGGCGCTTTACCACCATCTGGATGGACACCCTTCGGGACGGACAGTTCCAGCTGTCCAACACCAACAAGCTCATCCGCTTTTATGAGGGGGCCACGGGGCTGAAAACCGGGTCCACGGACTCCGCCAGATACTGCATTTCCGCCACGGCGGAGCGGGAGGGCATGGAGCTGATCGCCGTGGTGCTGAAATCCCCCACCGGCCAGCAGCGGTTCGAGGACGCCAAGACCCTGCTCAACTATGGGTTCTCCACCTACGGCCTGGTGCATGCGTCTCCGGAGGAGCCGCTGCCGCCGGTGCCGGTGACCTTGGGGACCCGGGATGCGGTGCAGTCTATGGTGGACCCGGCGGAGGGCCTGCTGCTGGCGGAAAAGGCCCGGCTCCAGGGACTGGAGCAGACGGTGACTCTGCCGGAGTCGGCGGCGGCTCCGGTGCGTCAGGGGGACGTTCTGGGGACCCTGACCGTCACCCAGAACGGCGAAACGCTGCTGGAGGTACCCATCCGGGCGGCGGAAACCGTGGAAAAGCTCACCTTCGGGGAGATGTTCCTGCGCCTGGCCCGGACCATGTGCTTCTGCGGGTGATCCTTGGCGGAAGCTGAACTTGCGGGCAGACAGGGCTATGCTATAATAAAGGCAAATCCACATACAGGAAACGGCGGTGCATGAAGCCTTGAAAAATATTCTTCAATATCTGACCCCGGAGATCCTGGCCTGGCAGAGCGGCAATATCCGGGAGGTCCGGCCCCTGGGCAGCGTTCTGTGCCTGCCGGACGGGCGGGAGTGGTATGCCTTCGGCTTTACCCGGGATGCGTATTACGGCAGTCTCAGCCTGCTGATGGCGTCCTCCCGGAGGGAGTGCGGAGAATGGGCGCGGGCAAACAGTCCGGCGGCTATCCGCTTCGGCGCGCAGCGGTATCTTATTGATACGACCGGCTATGGTATGTTCAGGGGCAACGACGATCAGCTGTTCCGGCTGCCGCTGCTGCTGCGGGACCGCCCGCCCATGCCGGACTGGCTGAGAAGCACGCCGCTGTCCCGGCTCCTGATGGTGGACGCCCGGGTGGACCGGGCCCCGGAGCACATCCCCGGCGGTCCGGCGGAGCTGCTGCTGCAGGATGGGCGCGGCTGGGACCTGACCGCGCCCCGGGCAGAGCTGCGGACCATGTGATCGGATAGGATTTTCACCGTTTCGACGGGAATCCCCTTGTATTTTCCGGGAAAACGCGGTAAGATACGGTGTGATGAAAAATCCGATTTACACAGGAGGTAATCCCTATGATCCAGGTGGACCTGACCCATATGCGGCGATTTATCGCCCTGCCCTATGAGGCGGCGCTGGCGCCCCGCCTGCGCATCGCCCACAACCACTTGCAGAAGAACGATGGGGCCGGAGGCGACTTCACCGGCTGGGTGCGCCTGCCCCAGGAGTATGACCGGCAGGAGTTCGACCGCATCCAGGCGGCGGCCCGGCGCATCCAGAGCGATTCCCGGGCCCTGGTGGTCATCGGCATCGGCGGCTCCTATCTGGGGGCAAGGGGCGTCATCGAGTGCCTGTGCTCCCCCAACTATAACCTCAGGCGCAAGGACACTCCCAACATCTATTTTGTGGGCAACGGCCTGTCCGACCGGCAGCTGCGGGAGACCATGGAGCTGCTGGAGGGGGTGGACTTCTCCGTGAATGTCATCTCCAAGTCCGGCACCACCACGGAGCCTGCCGTGGCCTTCCGGTTCTTCCGGGAGCTGCTGGAGAAGAAATACGGCCCCGACGGCGCGGCCCGGCGCATTTACGCCACCACCGACCGGCAGAAGGGGGCCCTGAAGTCCCTGGCCGATCAGGCCGGGTACGAGACCTTCGTGGTGCCTGACGACATCGGCGGGCGCTACAGCGTTCTTACCGCCGTGGGCCTGCTGCCCATCGCCGTGGCGGGCATCGACATCCGGGCCCTGATGCAGGGGGCCGCCCGGATGCAGGAGGTCTGCACCGCCGGAGATATGGAGCAGAATCCCGCCTGGCAGTATGCCGGGGCCCGGTACCAGCTCTACCGCGCCGGGAAGAAGATCGAGATCCTGGCCTCCTATGAGCCGTCCTTCCGGTTCATGTCCGAGTGGTGGAAGCAGCTGTACGGCGAGTCCGAGGGCAAGGAGAACAAGGGCCTGTTCCCGGCCAGCGTGGAGTTCACGGCGGACCTGCACTCCATGGGCCAGTATATCCAGCAGGGGGAGCGCCATCTGCTGGAGACGGTGGTGCGCTTCGATCCGGAGGAGCAGGAGAGCACGGTGCCCTTCGACGCCGCCGACGGCGACGGGCTGAACTTCCTGGCGGGCAGGACCATGGACTTTATCCGCACCCAGGCCATGGACGGCACCCTGCTGGCCCACGAGGAGGGCGGCGTGCCCAACATCATCCTGCGCTGCGGGGCTCTGAACGCGGACACCCTGGGGCAGCTGATCTATTTCTTTGAATATGCCTGCGGCCTGTCGGGCTATCTGCTGGACGTGAACCCCTTCGACCAGCCGGGGGTGGAGGCGTATAAGAAGAATATGTTCGCCCTGCTGGGCAAGCCCGGCTATGAGGACATGGGCCAGGCCCTGCGGGAAAAGCTGGGCCGGTAAAAAACCGTATATTTTCCCATTGCCATTTCCGTCAAGTTATGGTATGGTATACATATATGCAAAAGGAGTGATCTCTTATGGTTAGATTGATTATGGGCGACAACGGCGCGGGCAAGACCAAGCAGCTCATCGAGCTGGTTCATGCCTCCGTGGCCGAGGAGGGCGGCTGTGTCGTCTGCATCGAGCCCGGCGCGGACATGACCTACGACATCAAGTCCTCTGTGCGCCTGGTCAACGCCGGTGAATACCACTTGGATTCTTTTGAGTGCCTGCGGGGCTTCATCAGCGGTCTGTATGCGGGCAATTACGATATTTCCCACGTCTATGTGGACAACCTGTGCAAGATCGTACATAGTGAGGACTTCGCCGCCGTGGAAAAGTTCCTGCACTGGCTGGACAGGTTCAGCGACGCCAACACCGTGAAGTTCACCGTGACCCTCACCGCCGACGCTTCCGTGGCCACCGAGGGCATGCGCAAGTATCTGTAACCGAATCAAGTAAAAAAATCCGCAGGGCTGTGCCTTGCGGATTTTTTATGGAGCGCAGAGAATCAAAGGTTCTATGCAATAGCCCCGGGACGCTATCGCGTCCCGGG
>NZ_JAJEPW010000139.1:0-1996 GCF_020687045.1 Brotocaccenecus cirricatena | reverse complement strand
CGAAACCGGGTGACCTAACCATGAGCAGGCTGAAGTGAGAGTAAAATCTCATGGAGGGCCGAACGCACGTTCGTTGCAATGACCGGCGATGACTTGTGGTTAGCGGAGAAATTCCAATCGAACTCGGAGATAGCTGGTTCTCCCCGAAATAGCTTTAGGGCTAGCGTTATCTTAGATTACCGGAGGTAAAGCACTGAATGGGCTAGGGGGCGATAAGCTTACTGAACCCTATCAAACTCAGAATGCCGGCTAATTGATGGATAGCAGTCAGACAGTGTGAGATAAGTTTCATTGTCAAAAGGGAAACAGCCCAGACCCACAGCTAAGGTCCCTAATGCATGCTAAGTGGAAAACGATGTGGAATTGCGAAAACAACCAGGATGTTGGCTTAGAAGCAGCCACTCATTAAAAGAGTGCGTAATAGCTCACTGGTCGAGTGACTCTGCGCGGAAAATATAACGGGGCTAAGCATGCAACCGAAGCTTGGGATTGTCAAAAGACAGTGGTAGGGGAGCGTCGTGTACGGGGTGAAGTCGCATCGGAAGGAGCGGTGGACTGTACACGAGTGAGAATGCCGGAATGAGTAGCGAGAATTATGTGGGAATCATAATGGCCGAAAATCTAAGGTTTCTTGGGGAAGGTTCGTCCGCCCAAGGTAAGCCGGGAGCTAAGGCGAGGCCGCAAGGCGTAGTCGATGCACATACGGTAAAGATTCCGTAGCCGCCGAACTTTAAGTCAGAGGGACACTTGCAGATAGCGGAACCCAGCCGTTGGTTGAGCTGGGCGAAAGGGACTGAATTTAGTAGGGAAGTCCGCGATGCTGAAAGGCGAGAAAAGCTCTGATGAATACTAAGGCGCCCGTACCGCAAACCGACACAGGTAGATGAGGAGAGAATCCTAAGGCCAACGGGAGAAGGGTTGTTAAGGAACTCGGCAAATTGACCCCGTAACTTCGGAAGAAGGGGAGCCCCGAAAGGGGCCGCAGTGAATAGGCCCAAGCAACTGTTTACCAAAAACACAGGTTTATGCTAAATCGAAAGATGACGTATATGAGCTGACGCCTGCCCGGTGCCGGAAGGTTAAGAGGAGAGCTTAGAGCAATCGAAGGTTTGAATTGAAGCCCCGGTAAACGGCGGCCGTAACTATAACGGTCCTAAGGTAGCGAAATTCCTTGTCAGGTAAGTTCTGACCCGCACGAATGGCGTAATGATTTGGGCACTGTCTCGACAGCCCGCCCGGCGAAATTGTAGTACTGGTGAAGATGCCAGTTACCCGCAACTAGACGGAAAGACCCCATGGAGCTTTACTGCAGTTTAATACTGGGAATCGGTAATGCATGTACAGGATAGGTGGGAGACTAGGAAGCATGGTCGTCAGGTCATGTGGAGTCACCGGTGGGATACCACTCTTGTATTGCTGATTTCCTAACCTGCGGCCGTGAATCCGGTCGGGGGACACTGTTAGACGGGCAGTTTGACTGGGGCGGTCGCCTCCAAAAGAGTAACGGAGGCGCTCAAAGGTTCGTTCAGCACGGACGGAAATCGTGCATTGAGTGTAAACGCATAAACGAGCCTAACTGCGAGACCGACGGGTCGAGCAGTAACGAAAGTTGGAGTTAGTGATCCGGTGGTATGTGAGTGGAAATGCCATCGCTCAACGGATAAAAGCTACCCTGGGGATAACAGGCTGATCTCCCCCAAGCGTCCACAGCGACGGGGAGGTTTGGCACCTCGATGTCGGCTCGTCGCATCCTGGGGCTGTATTCGGTCCCAAGGGTTTGGCTGTTCGCCAATTAAAGCGGCACGCGAGCTGGGTTCAGAACGTCGTGAGACAGTTCGGTCCCTATCTGTTGCGGGCGTAAGAGATTTGAAGGGAGCTGTCCTTAGTACGAGAGGACCGGGATGGACGTACCTCTGGTGCACCAGTTGTCCTGCCAAGGGCATAGCTGGGTAGCTATGTACGGACGAGATAAACGCTGAAAGCATCTAAGCGTGAA
>NZ_JAJEPW010000138.1:0-2045 GCF_020687045.1 Brotocaccenecus cirricatena | reverse complement strand
CTACCTCACGCCGGACAGGACAAAGCCTATCACAGCCCGGAAGCTGGGGGACGATTTTGACAAGGCTGCTGTCCTTGCCCTGCTCACACAGAACGCCCACAGAGCCGCCGAACAGACCACAGCCATACCCGAATACCCCCACACACAAAAGGGACGCTTGCGGGAGGAAAAAACCACAAAAACTACCCCGGCAGACACCACCTTGCAGCGCATGGTTGACCGGGAAGCAAAGCGAGCCGAGGGCAAGGGCGTAGGCTATGACCGCTGGGCGGCAAAGCACAACCTAAAGCAAATGGCGGCTACCGTTACAGCCTACCAGCAGTACGGCTTTTCTTCCCCGGAGGAATTGGACGAAGCCTGTTCTGCCGCCTATGCCGCCATGCAGGAAAGCCTTGCAGAGCTGAAGCAGGTGGAAAAGACGCTGAACGGGAAAAAGGAGCTGCAACGACAGGTGCTTGCCTATTCCAAGACCCGCCCTGTCCGGGACGGGCTGAAACAGCAGAAAAACGCCAAAGCAAAATCAGCCTACCGTCAGAAGTACGAAAGCGACTTTATCATAGCAGACGCAGCCGCCCGCTATTTCAGGGAGAACGGCATTTCCAAGCTGCCGAGCTATAAAGCCCTGCAAGCAGAGATTGAAGCCCTTATCAAAGAGAAAAACAGCGGCTACAACGATTACCGGGCAAAACGGGAGGAATACCGCCGCTTGCAGACTGTCAAGGGCAATATCGACCAGATTTTACGCCGGAGCGAGCCGCAACGCAGAAAGGAGCAGAGCCATGAACGGTAATATCCCCCGCATGGACTACCGCCAGTACCGGGCAGCCCGCCGCCTTGTGCATGAGTGCTGCAACTATGACAGCGGGAATTGTCTGCTGTTGGAGGACGGCGAGCCTTGCGTGTGTGTGCAGAGTATCAGCTATTCGCTGCTCTGCCGCTGGTTTACTGCCGCTGTCCTGCCCCTTGATGAAGCACTGGAGGCCGCCCTCATGCGCCGGGAAAGCCGGAAACGCTGCGCTGTCTGCGGGGCGTTCTTTGTCCCCAAATCCAACCGGGGGAAATACTGCCCGGACTGCGCCGGACGCATGAAGCGGATAAACGCCGCCAAACGGAAGCGGAAACAAAGGGAGAAATGTCACGCTTTAGGGCATTTCAAACCCGCATAAATCAAGGCTTTTTTGGAGGGTGTCAAAGGGTGCGTGATACATTTATCCTTTTCCCCCGAAAACGCCCCCTAAAAGCGTAACAGAACCCATAGACAGACACCACAAGGAGGTGAACCCTATCGCTGATTATATGACCGCAGAAACGGAGCTGCCCGCTTACCTGCCTTACCCCCGTTTCCTGCTGAAAATGGACATATCCCACACCGCCAAGCTGCTGTATGTGCTGCTGTTAGACCGTTCCACCCTTTCGCAGAAGAACGGCTGGCAGGACAGCGAGGGACGGATATACATTGTCTACCCCATAGCAGAGATAGCGGAAATGCTGGATAAAGGCTGCACCACCATAAAGGGCGCACTGAACGAACTGGACGCTGCCGGGCTGCTGGAACGCAGACGGACGGGCTTTTCTGCCGCCAACCGTCTGTATGTGAAAGTGCCGCCTATTCCAGTGGTACAGTTTTCCGACCAACTGACGGACGGAAAACCGACCCTCATAAGGGCGGGAAACCGACCAACTGACAGCCGGAAAACTGACCTTATGACGGTCGGAAAACCGTCCCCTAACCAAACTAATATAAACAACCTAATAGAGAGCCAAACAAAAAGAGCGAGTGAGGGGCAGCCCCCTGCCGCTTATGGCAGATATAAAAATGTATTCCTTTCTGACGCAGAACTTTTGGAACTGGAACAGGACTTCCCCGGCAAGTGGGAGTATTACCTTGACCGGCTTTCCTGCCATATCGCTTCCACTGGGAAGCAGTACCACAGCCATGCAGCCACCATTTACAAGTGGGCGCAGGAAGACGCTGCCAAAGGCAAGGCTGCCCCGAAACAGGGCATACCCGATTATTCATGCAAGGAGGGCGAGAGCTTATGAAA
>NZ_JAJEPW010000137.1:0-2053 GCF_020687045.1 Brotocaccenecus cirricatena | reverse complement strand
CCGTTGCCGGAAACGGTGAAGGAGATGCCGGACACCTCGCCGTCCTCGCTGGTTTTGATGATCTTGACGCTGCCATAGCCGACCTTCAGGTGCAGGTAGGCGTACATGGGGTCGCTGACGGTATCCCGGAAGGTGACGACATCCTGCATGGTGCCGTCTGGGCCATAGTGGCCGTCGCTCCAGACCAGCACGCCCTGCCGGGTGTTGTTTCTGACGGCAGTAATGGTCACACCATCTGCGGAAGCCGTCTCGGCAGAGATAGTCAGGTCGTTCCCATCGACTGCAAAGGTCATATCCGACTGGGCCGAAGAGAAGGCATATTCGCCCAGAACGCCGTTGGTGTCCGTCAGGGTAGCTGTGTAGCGGCCGCCGTCCCAACTCAGTTCAACCGTCTGTGCAGCTTCCTCACTGCGGTCCATGAAGCTGGGGACGACGGTGTGCTTTTTCACGCTGGCCTCGATGCTGTCGTAGTAGGCAGAGAACCGACTATAGAGCGGATGGGAGGTGCGGTAGACGGACTTCACGGCATCGGCGCTGCCGGGGTCAACGTGATTGAAGTCCGCATCCCGCTCCCCGACCACCGTTTCCCACACCAGCACCTGCGTGGCCATCATGTGGGCCAGCTTGTCGGCGTCGGCCTTGTTCTGAGAGCGCCAGTCGAGGGAGAGATTTCCCTGATAGCCGTACTGCATGATGCGGCCAAGGAGCGTTTTCATGGTTCGGCCATCAATGGCGCGGTTATATTCGGCGGGGAAGGTGTCCCAATAGTCCTCCCCATAGCTTTCGTAGGAACGGTACAGGTTTCGGGGAACGCCTGGCTCGATGCAGTAGCAGGCCGGGCCGTCGAAGGAGCCGATGGTGTGCAGCGTGGTCATCCATGTTGCCTCGCCGGATGTCCAGCCGTTCATGTAGTGCAGCTCGTCGTGGCCCCAAGTGCCGCTGTAATCCAGATTGGCGTCGCCGTCTCTGGGGAATGCCACCGAGTACGAATCCGCAGTTTCTCCGGTGAATGCGGCGGCATAGGCCGTCATGCCGCTGCCGAGGATGGCGGTGAAGCAGATCAGCAGAGCCAACAGCCCGGAAATGCTTCTGCGATAGAGTTTTTTCATTTGTTAGACCTCCTAAGAGTAAAAATAAAAAGCACCATCCGGAAAAGGATGCTGCTTTCTGTACGATATGGACTTGTGAGATAATCTCTTTTTCAGCCGGTACAGCCGGTAGGAAGGGGGTGAGGTGTGGAGAGGGGGGAGCGGAAAAACCGGCCCTGGCACACAGCTTGTCCGATGGGCAGACTTTCCCCTGGGCGGAAGATTCAGCGTTCCATTTCCCGCTGCCGCTTTCTGTAATAGTCCAGTGCCTTGATGATCGTATCCTCCATAGTCCGTGCGGGCGTCCCCGGCTTGAAATATTTGCTGATACGCTCCTTGGGTATCCGAAATTGTTCCTTCTGGTTGGGCTTTTCCTCCTCCATGATGGACAGGATCACCGCATCGGTCAGCTTTCCGTCTCGGCTGAACGCCTTCATCTTAATGGCCTGTGCAAGCGACGGCGTGCAGTCCTCGCGTCCCATGGTGTCATAAAGCGCGCTCTGCTCCTGTTCGGTAAGGTAAGAAAGCTCCACCGCAGGGCGAAAGGCGATCCGACCGTCATCCACCATGTCCAGAATTTCCGGGATGAGGTTGGTGAGGCGGATATAGCGCTGGATTTGTGTATTACTGTCCGGTGAATTGTCTGCCAAAATCTCTCTTGACTTTCCTTGCTGAAAATGGTGTCCCAGTGGGACACCATTTTCTTTACTCGGTCTACCCGCCTGCCTTCGCATGGCATCCAGCTTCATTTTGTACGCAAAAGCCTTTTCCGACGGCAATACGCGCTCGCGCTGGAGATTGCTGTCCACCATGATAATAACGGCTTCATCGTCTGTGAGGTCGCGCACGATGCAGGGGATCGTGTCCCGCCCTGCCAGTTCGCTGGCCAGCTTGCGCCGGTGTCCCGACACCATCTGATAGCTGCCGTCCTCCAGCTGCCGCACAAGCCCCGGCACCAAGACGCC
>NZ_JAJEPW010000136.1:0-2077 GCF_020687045.1 Brotocaccenecus cirricatena | reverse complement strand
CTTTTGCAGCGTTTCGGAACTGTACCTCGGCGTTGAACTCATCATACCCATCAAGATAGGAATCGTCAATGTTGTAGAGGATGTCCCGCTTGTTATCCACCCAGTATTCCTTTACAAGCTGGGCAGCCGCTGACTCCATCTGCTCGACAATGCCATTGCTGCCGGACACACCGTAGCTCCGCTCCAGCGTGGCAGCGATGGCATCCTCATGCTCTGCGCGGAACTGCCAGAGATGCACGGGGCGCGAGTGTTCCCGTTCGCCGGTGTCGGCCACGTCAAAGACGTATCGCAGCTGCGGCTTCTGGCCGCTTGTGTCTATAAGGGCAATGCCGGTGGAGCCGCGCCGGACAAAGCGCCCCATCTTTTTGTTCCAGAAATCGTACTCGGCGCAGGCGGTTGCATCCGGCCTCTGGGCGTGGATCATGACCTGTTCGTTATAAGGATACTTGTAGAGCCGCGCGGCTGTGCGCAGGAACTGCGTCCAGCTTTTGTAGCTGCTTGTGAGCTGCCGCTCCGCTGTGTCTGCCATCTGCCTGTATTCCTGATATTTACTCGGCATAGGGCTACCTCCTTCGGGTAAAAAATTAGAGCACCCGGAATTGGGCACTCTATGTATGAGAGATGACAGGCTCTTAATATGTTTCCACGTGAAGCTTGCCGCTATAAGCACAAAATTTCAAGTGCAGCGACTGCCACTCGTCAATCAAGCTGACAGAAGAACGCCCGCCTGTTGTGACAAGCGGGCATTGTGCCATAGGTGTTACATTTTTCCATTTTGTCCGTCGGCCTCCGCTTTCCCCAGCAGATACAGAAACGCAATGGCGGGCACACGCAGAATCGGCACCTGGGTTTCGTGCTTTGCAATGCCGAAATCGTCCAGTTGCTTCGTGATGAGAAATGCGCTTGTGACCTTTGCACTTTCATCCTTGCAGAGTTCGACGATGGCGTCCGTAGCAGGTATATGGGAGTTGTTGCGGTATTTTACCTCACAGAGAATCTTTTCACGGGGCAGCTCAATGACCACATCGACCTCTTTCTGATTATCCTTTGCCTTTCTGAAGTAGCCGAGCTGCGCCGTGCTGCCCTGATAGAAGGATACGATATGCTTATATACCGTCGTTTCCACCATCGCCCCAAGCTCTCGCTCATCCGAAAGAACGTCGTCTATCATCAGAACGGCGTTGCGTATGGCGGCGTCGGCAATGTATATCTTCGGTTTGCCCTTCAAAGCACCCTTGCTGCCCACATCCATCGGCTTCGACAGATAAATCAGGTTAGACATTTCAAGCGCCTCGATATAGCTGTCTATTGTAGCGGCAGAGGTATTTTCCAATTCCTTTGCCGCCGTGGTAACGCTGAAAATTTCCGTTGAGTTCATACAGAGATACAAAAACAGTTTTTCCATCAGAAGCGGGCTTCGGATATTAAAAAGTGTCAGAACATCACGCTTGATAACCTTATCCACCACATCTTCCCGCAGCATCCGCTGTGCATACATATCATCGTCGGATAATACAAGCTCAGGAAAGCCACCGATCATAAGGTAACGGTTGAAATGACCTTCCAGCGGCGCAAACCGATCCATCAGATCGCCCAACTCCGCTTTGCTCATTTTTACGAGCCTTGTGAGCCGCAAATTGTCCGGGAGAATCGGCTCTTCAATTTGCAGCAGACGACAATACTCGTAAAACGACATGGTGGGTATCTTCAGGATGCTCCATCGCCCCGTCCCGCTGTCGGTCGAGCCTTTTTCCAATATCGGGCTGGCCGAGCCAGTCGCTGTAAGGCGAATGTCCTTCCTGCTGTCGTAGATGACCTTCATCCAAAGCTCCCAATGCTCGGTATATTGAATTTCATCGAGAAAAATATATCTTGTTCCCTCAATGGGGTAAAGGGACTCATAGATGGAAAGGACTGTCTCCACATTGACGAGCTTTACAATCGGATTGTCGAAAGATACATACAGGATATTTTTGGGGTTTACGCCCTCGTCGATCAGGCTGTTCATCATCTGATACATGATCGTCGTCTTGCCGACACGCCTTGCGCCGGATAAAACGGCAAACCGCCGAATCGT
>NZ_JAJEPW010000135.1:0-2164 GCF_020687045.1 Brotocaccenecus cirricatena | reverse complement strand
GATATGAAAACTCCTCGGATAACAAAACTCACGGGATTACACGGCTTATCCCAGTTCTAAGATAAGCCGTGCATACTACCGCACTCCATGGCCAGCCGCTGTGCCTGCGTCACACCGAGACGCTCGTTGTTATAATCGGCCAGCTCACGGTTCTGGGCGGGATCATCCGTAGACCAGTCACTGGGGTAGTAGCCGTTCTCGCCGCGTTTGATGCAGATCAGTTCCCCGGTGCTGGGGAGTACCGAGAAGCATAGCTCCGGCAGGCCCTCCGACAGCTTCGGCGCGAAGCGCTCCTGTTCCGTTTGAATGCCCCAGTCATCCGCATTCCAGAGGTGGACATACAGCTCACTTCCGCCATCCACGAGGATCTCCCGCTGTTCAAAGTGTTCGCCCCAGCCGTCTGATGCCTGTCCGGCGATGTACTCTTTCAGGGTGTCCATCTCCAGCGCACTCAGCTCACCGGCAATGCGGCATTCGGCTACGCCCCAGAGCTTTCGGTCACGTTCCTCTACGGTAAAGACCGCAGAGTGGACCTTGGTATTCACGCTATCAGCCTCGTGGTACCAATGCATGAGACCGCGCTCGGTTTCCTCCGGCATCCGATTTTTGACCAGCTCGGCCATGATCTGATCCTGATAGCCTCGCAAGGCACGGCCATCCAGCATGGTACTCTCCGGTTCCAAATCCCCGTACTCGCTTCTCTCATAGAAATCAGCGGTAAGGGGCATATACAGCTTCAGAGTAGTCAGCTTGGGCGGCAGCACCGAGAAGCTGTCCTCACCAGGGACGATTCCCAACGCCCTGCCGTTATCCCACTTCATGTGGATCGTACCGATGTCATCCACGAAGTCCACCTCACCCTCGGTGCCGGGAGCAATGGGGGCATAGGGATCCTCCATGGAATTGAGACGAATGCGGGTTCCGGGCGGATACTGCTCCTTGATGAAATTCACCATTTTTCTGTCCATATTCGTGTCCTCCTGCATGGCTTGTTCTCTGTCGTAGAATTCGAATTCATAGATCACGCCGCGGTCTTTGTTCCGCGTATCCTTTACCTTGACCGTCGTACCATCAAAGATATAGGCATCGGCTTTGACGAAATCTGTCCGGAAACCCTTGCCGCCGTTATCGGTCGAAAAGCGGCTGTTTGGCTGATCCTTGATCTTGGAGTAAAAGCCCACCGTCTGCACCGTGGTCACCACACGGGTCAGCCCCACCAGATCAGGGTGATTTTTCTGGCTGAGCGTTTTAAACTCTACGCCGGGTTGGATGAAGCGCTTCAGTTCAGCAAGGTTTTTGATTGCGACAGGCTTTCGCTGCTTATCCGATCTCTCCATGTTCACATCCCTCCCAGCATCATATTGGGGGCGGATTGCGGCTCGTAATCTTCCTGCTGGTGGGGATTTTCCTCACCATAGAGGTCGAAGGCGATATCATCCACAGCTTTGCGGACGATGGGATCGTCGGTCAGCACCTCATACCGAAAGCCTGTGGTCGGGCGGTATGGCAGCTCCTCACGCACACACTTGAGAAAGGCTTCGGCATCGGTAAAGTCCTGTGCATCACCATTGGCATAAGTGACGCGGCCCACCAGCGGCTTGTCCCTTGCCATGTTCTGACGCTGGACATCCAGATCATAGGCCGTACAGTAGCAGTTATAATCTCCGGGGGACGGATTGCACCGCAGGCAGTAGCGGTGATGCTCGGTTTCCACGATGTAGCCATAGTTTTGTACATAGCCGCCGTCGATTTTGCCGCCGTGTTCATAGCAAAAACGCTCCATAGCGAAGCGGCTTTTCAGCACACTCTCCCGCAGCGTGTCCACGACCTCCTGCAGCTCCGCTTTGAACGCGGGGCTGTTCAGTTTCTCCGGGCCGCGGGGCCACCATGTATGCCAGAATTCATTGCCGCTGCGCCCGAAGTCCATCCGGACATGGCCAACGGTACCCAGCCATTTATCTTCTTCGGGGTGCGGGGTATAAAATAAGCCCGCCTCCTCCGGGCGGGCAGGTCGGATATGAAATTTCATGTTCTCCGCGGGATACGGGAGCTGATGCGCCTCGCAGAACTCACAGAGCGTCATGCTTCCTTCATCGAGAAAACCGAGCTCATCCCGCACATCCAGCCGCCCGGACTTAGGCATCGCCAGCTTTTCCGGCATCAG
>NZ_JAJEPW010000134.1:0-2223 GCF_020687045.1 Brotocaccenecus cirricatena | reverse complement strand
GCCGGGCATCACGCCCGGCACCGGTTTTTTCTATCCATATTATTGCCGCTTCATCTGCCGCAGGAACAGCAGCACGGCGGCGGCCAGAGCCGCTGCGGCGTAGGCCAGCACCCACCACAGGTGGGGCATGACGCTGGCCCAATCGCCGGACAGAGCCGCCCGGTCCAGCTCCACGGCGTGGACGAAGGGCAGCGCATAGGCGATGCGCTGGAAGGCCCCGCCCACCAGCTCCAGGTCGAACCAGGTACCCGACAGCCAGGCCGTCAGGTTGGTCAGCAGCGCCCCGCAGATGCCGCCCACCTGCTTGACGTTCATCACGCTGCCGCACAGCAGGCCCAGGCCGATGAACAGCAGCGCCGCAGGCAGGTCCAGCAGCACCGCCCAGATCATCCGCACCGACACCGTCAGCCCCAGGGGGACCGCCGCCAGGTAGCAGACGGCCGCCTGCACCGCCGCCATAGGCACCAGAGGCAGCACATAGCCGAAGATGAAGTCCCCGGCGGTCAGGGGCGCGGTATACAGCCGCTGCAGCAGGGCGCTCTCCCGGTCCCGGGCCACTAAGGTGGCGGAAAACAGGGCAATGAAGGCCAGGCCGAACACGGAGATGCCCGGAGTCAGCCGGTCGATGGCGAACAGGTCCACCGGGACATTGGCCTGGATGGCGCTGAGCAGAAGCAGCAGCACCAGGGGGAAGCCCAGGCCGAAGGCCAGGTTCAGCGGGTCCCGCACGATCTCCCATGTGGTGCGGCGGCAAAGTGCCTGCAGTTTCATTTCCCCGCCCCCTTTACAATGGCGATGAACGCCTCCTCGAATTTTTCGCAGCCGGTTTGGGCCTTCAGCTCCTCCGGAGTGCCCAGGGCCAGAAGACGGCCGTCCTTCATGACCCCCACCCGGTCGGACAGGGCCTCGGCCTCCTCCATATAGTGGGTGGTGAGGATCACGGTGATCCGCCCCTTCAGCGCCCGGATCACGTCCCACAGCTCCGCCCGGGCCAGCACGTCCAGCCCCAGGGTGGGCTCATCCAGAAACAGAATTTCAGGCCGGGCAACCAGGGCCATGGCGATGCTCAGGCGGCGCTGCCAGCCGCCGGACAGCTTCCCGGCCCGGCGGGCCAGCACCGGCTCCAGGCCCAGAGTCCGGGCCAGCTCCTCCACCCGGGCCAGGGACTCCTGCCGGGGCAGACCGTGAACGCCGCACATCAGCAGGAGATTCTCCCGGGCGGTGAGGTTGGGGGCCACGGCAGTCTCCTGAGGGGACACGCCGATGCAGTTCTTGACGGCGGCGGTATCGGTGACCACGCTGCGGCCCAGCAGGCGGGCGTCACCGTCGTCGGGCCGGGTCAGGCAGGACAGCATTTTGATGGTGGTGGTCTTTCCGGCGCCGTTGACCCCCAGCAGGGCGAACAGCTCCCCCTGCCGGACCGTCAGGTCCAGGCCGTCCACGGCGGTGATGGGCCCGTAGCGCTTGGTCAGGCCCTGTATTTCGATGGCGTTCATTTCTGCGCCTCCTTTTCCTTGAATCGGGCCAACACGCCCATGTATACGTCGGTCAGCGACGCGCTGATCAGCTCCGTGTCCCAGTCCAGAAAGGACGTGGCCGCCATGGAGGCGATGCCGTGGACATAGATCCACATCTCCAGGTGGAACATTCGGGCGCTCTCCCGGCTGATGCCGGCGGCCCGCTGGATCAGGTCCAGCAGCGGCTCGGCGTCGTCCCCCAGCTGACGGGTGACCTCCTCCCGGCTGCGGTCCCGCATGAACAGCAGACGGAACAGGTGCTTTTCCCGGCGGGCAAAGTCGATATAGGCCATGCCGGAGGCCTTGTAGGGGGGATACTCCCCGCTTTCCATGGCCCGGGCGATGGCCTCGCCATAGAACTGGTATCCGGCCTTCAGCACCTCCTGCTGCACCTCGTCCATGCTCCGGAACAGGCCGAAAATGGGCTTGGCGGAGCAGTCCAGCCGTGCGGCCAGACTCCGGGCCGTCAGGGCCTCGGGGCCGGACTCCCGGGTGATGTCCAGGGCGGCCCGGATGATCTCCTCCCGGGTGAATCGGACTTTCGGCGGCATAGGCGTATCCTCTCCCCTTTCTGTTAAATAACTAACGTTGCGCAACAGATGTTTCTTATTATAGTGCAAAATAGCCCGTTGTCAAGAAAAAGTTTCTCTCAACGGCTTCTGCTTTCATGTGCTGCTGCCGGTGCAGCTGTTTTTAAACGTATACG
>NZ_JAJEPW010000133.1:0-2357 GCF_020687045.1 Brotocaccenecus cirricatena | reverse complement strand
GAAGCGGCCAAGGAAACCAAGCGGAGGCTGAACAAGGAGAAAAAGCGGATTTCCGAACTGGATACCATCATCAAGAAGCTCTATGAATCCTTTGCCGTCGGGCGCATTACCGGTGAACGCTTTGACAGTCTGCTGGCAGATTACGAAAATGAGCAGAAAGCGCTGACAGCGTCCGTCTCCGAAATGGAAACGCAGATGTCCGCCTTTGCGGAGGACACCGACCGGGCCAAGCAGTTTCTGGAGCTGGCAAAGAAGTACACGGATTTTTCCGAGCTGACCACGCCCATGATCAACGAGTTCGTGGAGAAAATCATCGTACACGCTCCAGAAAAGATCGACGGTGACCGGGTGCAGGAAGTGGATATCCACCTTCGCTTTATCGGGCAGTTTGAGCTTCCCGCACCGGAGCTGACCGAGGAAGAAATCAAGCGGCAGGAGCAGCTCAAACGGCACCGCATCAAGAGCCGGGAGCGGTATCAGAAAATCAAGGCCGGTGAACACGCTGTCGGACAGCCCTTCATGCTGACCTGCAAATGCTGCGGACAGGAATTCGCCTCCAAGCGGACAAACACCCTGTTCTGCGGTCCCAACTGCCGCTCCAAATTTTACCGGCAGGAGGCGGCGGAGAGCCGCAGCCGGGAGTGTACCTGCGAAAACTGCGGCAAGGTGTTTACCACAACGAGGTCAGATGTCAAATACTGCGGTGACGATTGCCGTTATCAGGCACAGATCAAGCGACAGGGCGTGCGGAAGAAAGCCTTGCGAGGGGCGAAGATCGAACCGGCAGTGCCGGAGAAAGAAACAAAAACAGCATAAGATAAGACGCAAATGGCGGCTTGCCCCTTAATGGGCAGGCCGCCGTTTTTTGCGCAGAAATGGAGGAACAATGAATCTTTTCGAAATTGTAAAATACGGCGTAGGCTGCCGGGAGGCGGCGGAGCGGTACGGCGTGGAGGTCAACCATTACGGCATGGCCCTTTGCCCGTTCCACAATGACCGGCATCCCAGCCTGTATGTGGCAGATGACCACTACCATTGCTTCGCTTGCGGGGAACACGGCGATGTGATCGACTTTGCCGCAAAGCTGTTCGGTTTGCCGCTCTATGAGGCGGCACAGAAGCTGACAGCGGACTTTCACCTTACCCCGGACAAGCCGCCCAGCGCAGCGGCGCTCCACGCAAAACGCATTCAGACGGAAGCACAGCAGCTCAGGGAAAACGAGCGGCTGTGCTTTTCTGTTTTATCCGATTACGCCCATGTGCTGCGGGACTGGAAGGTGCAGTATGCGCCGCAGTCACCTGACGAGCCTGTTCACGCACGGTTCGTGGAAGCCTGCCGTAACCTCGACCGGACAGAATACTACTTAGATATTCTGTGCGCCGGGGATTCCCACGAACGTGCCGAAGTAATTCAGCAGCAGATGGCGGACGAAAAGCTGGACGGGCTGCGACGGAGGTTAGAGAAAATTCACAAGGAGGAATTGGAAGATGGATATGACACCGCAGACGTGGCCTGAGTGGTACGACGGCAGGCACATCAACGAGGTGCTGTTCTGCCAGCAGTTTTTGGAGAAACACCCCATGAAATGTGTGCGTGGGCGGCTTTTCACCGTGGACGGACTGATCGAGGATGAGGGGCAGATCGGCAATCTCATTCTGGAGGAAATCTCCGGTGTGCTGACCGCCAATCTCTCCAAGACGGTTGCGAATCTGCTGGCCAGCATCAAACTGCAAGCCTATTCGCCGCCGCTGCCCATTGAGACGGACCGCATCCACGTTGCCAACGGGACGTATTTTATGAACGGTAGCTTTACCGCCGATAAGAGCTACTGCAACAACCGGCTGACGGTCGCCTACAACCCTGACGCACCCACTCCGAAAAAGTGGCTGCAATTCCTATCAGAGCTGCTGCAACCGGAGGACATTCCAACCTTGCAGGAATTTCTCGGTTACTGCCTGCTGCCTACCACCAAGGGGCAAAAAATGCTCATGCTCATCGGCAAGGGCGGCGAGGGCAAAAGCCGCATCGGTCTGGTCATACGCTCCCTGCTGGGCGACAGCATGAACACCACCAGCATCCAGAAGGTGGAGAGCAACCGGTTCAGCCGTGCAGACTTGGAAAACAAGCTCCTGATGGTGGATGACGATATGGATATGAGCGCCCTGCCCAAGACCAATTATATCAAATCCATCGTGACCTCTGAGTGCAAGATGGACATGGAGCGCAAAGGCGTCCAGAGCTATCAGAGCCAGCTCTATGTGCGTTTTCTCTGCTTCGGAAACGGTGCGCTCACCGCCCTGCACGACAAGTCCGACGGCTTCTTTCGCCGCCAGATCGTGCTGACCACCAAAGACCGG
>NZ_JAJEPW010000132.1:0-2371 GCF_020687045.1 Brotocaccenecus cirricatena | reverse complement strand
CCGTGATAATCCTTGAGGTATTTTTCACGCTCGGTCTTATCCTTGTGCGTGGCGTAAAAAGCGTACACGCCAAGGCGATAGTCGGTGCTGCCGTCCCATCCACGCAGCACCTTGTCGATCTCATCGGCGGAAATAAAAAATTGCCGGTCGGGAGCAAACCCGTCGGCAACGGTAAAATGAAGCGGCTCCCGTTGTAGATCACGGAGCCGCTCCAGTATCTCTTTCGGACGGTAAAAGCGAAAACGCAAAAGGTCTTGCCCTGCATCCAGCGCGGCGTTGAACGCCGTCCATTCGTCCACGCACTTTTGCAGCGTATCCGGCGCACAGAGAAGCTCATAAATTTGCTTCTGCGTTTCCGGATAGCCGCCCTTGACGGATTGCGCCAGCATGGCCAGCGGCAGAAATCCCGCGTTTCTCGCTTCCGTTGTCATGTCCCGGCTGGTGTAGGCAATGCTGTCAGCAAGCCGCATCCGCTCGTAGTGATCGACCTCATCCAATTCACTTTGCGGCATATACCGCCCCAGCTCCAACAGCTCCCGGATACGCTTTGCCGCTTCCTCCCAGGAGATCAGTGTGGCATTGCTCCGCTGCGCCGTGCTGCCGCGGGCAATACGCATCCCCTCGGCGTCATACCAAAGCGAAACTTTCTCTCCGCCAAAATAGAAGCCTGCACCGTTCTCGCCGTAGTGTTTTTGCAGGAATGCGGCGTTGTCCGGCTTATCCTTCATAAAGTAAGCGCAGATGATCAGCCGGCTATGCTCATCGTTGGATCCTACGCACAGGGCTTCATCCATGATCTGCTGCGGCAGCTTGGGATGGGAGAGTAGTGGTGCGACCGGTGTATCCTCCGGTTGGTCGAACGCAGGCATATCAAACAGCGTAAGCTGCTGTGATTCCATCGGCACAAACGGTTTGATCTCGGTGTTGACATAGTATTCCCGTTTGTCAATGAGCTGTGCCGTAAAGCCTGCCACCAGCTTCCATGAAAAAACGCTTTCGCTGGTACGGGAAAGATATGCGCCCTCCCACATGAGCAGACCGTTTTTCTGCGGACGATACCCCAGCCGTGCTCCGTCTGCAAGGATCTCGGTGAAACGGTCTTGATATGCCGAGCGGAGATATTCGGCACGCTCGGCCTCGTCCGGATGTGACAGGAAAAACAGTTCAATCTGTGCCTTCTTGTAGATTAGATCATCATTGCGGTTTTCAATGATGGCGAAAATTTTCTTTTCATCCAAAAAAGCGGGCAGCTCAGAGGTTGCTTCCTCCGCACTGTCCGCTTCTTCGGGTTCGGTGTTCAGCTGTAGATCAGCTCCGCCAGCACTGTCTCCTCGGCGGCGTTTCTCAGGTTGTTCATCAGCCCCACCCACTTCATCGGGTCGGCGGCTTTCAGCTCCTCCGTCACGCCCTCGGCCTGAGCCATCGCCGTCACCGTCTGTTCCACGCGCTGCCGCGCCGTCCGGTCGATCTCCGCCAGATGCTCGTTCAGCCTGCCCGATGTCAGCAGGTTCGTGAACAGCACCTTCCGGTGCTCCTTCAGATACCTCCGGCGTAGCAGGCCGTATTTCCCAAGGGCTGTTTCCGGCTCCTGCGGCGGCAGCAGATCCGGCAGCCGGTAGCCGTCCTTCATCATGTATGTCAGTTCCATGGTTTTCGCTCCTTTCGGTCTGTGTTTCTGTTTGCTTGTCTATAGGATACTCATTTCCCGGTGCCTGCGCAATTGTGCGAATTTGCTTTTGACGGCTTCGGACGGTCAATGCGATGGCGCTCAAACCGCTTTCGGCAATATCCCGTGTGGCCACGCCCAGGGCATTCAGCGTTTCCGGGGTATTGAAATTGAACACCTCGGAGAAATCCTCCGGATCAAAATATTCATCCGGTTCCAGCCCACAGCGGCACATCAACATATACGCCGTACTGTTCTCCAGCAGACGGCGATAGAGAACTGATAAATTCAGCTCGTCCAGTTCTTCCAGCAGGCTGTTGTCCCGGCAATTCTGCAGATCATCAAGATAGTCCGTCATATTGTCCGCCGCAGCGTTTTCCATGGCGGATACTATGGCTTCCTCCAATGTGCCTTTATCGTCCAGCGCACCGAATCGGTTTTCCAATGCTTCGATCACATCCGGCTCCTGCTCGGTAGGCACCTGCCAGAGCGGCACGGGGCGGGACAAACGGCTTTCGTGGGTGTCGGATATATCAAAATAATACTTGAGGCGCGTGCGTCCCGGATAGTCCCGATCAAATACGGCAATGCCGGTAGCGCCCTTATTGACCCATCGGCCGAATTGATGATTCCAGCGCTCTATCTCCAACACAGCCGTTGCGTCCGGACGCTGTGCGTGTACCAGCACCTGCTCCTCAAAGGGCA
>NZ_JAJEPW010000131.1:0-2412 GCF_020687045.1 Brotocaccenecus cirricatena | reverse complement strand
GGTGGAGCTTGCACAGGTAGAAGCCGAGATTGAAAAACTGCTTGATACGCTGACCGGGGCCAACGCCACCTTGCTTGCCTACGCCAACAAAAAAATCGAGGATTTGGACAACCGCCGCAAAACACTGTCCAAGGCGATTGCAGACCTGTCCGTTGAAACGCTGTCCTCCCAGCAGATTGAATTACTGTCCGGGTATCTGGGCGATTGGGAGCATATCAGCTTTGAGGACAAACGAAAAGCCGCTGACAGCCTGATTTCATCAATCAGTGCAACCAGCGACTATGTAAAAATAGAGTGGAAAATCTGATACTTTTTCCACTCTATCAAACCACTTGTTTCTTTTTATCGCTTGTAGCCCCTTGTACACCGTTGCTTTATTAAGTTGTTGTATAACTTTAATTGTAACGATAATAGTATCAATACTAATTTTAAATATAAATAAAAGATATATAAGATAATAACAACTTCCAATTTGTCTGCTTATCAAGCGGCTTGATCCAAATGGATCGAGCCGCTTTTACTTACATCATCCTCTGCCCCTGCCGTTGCTCTGGAAACGGCGGGTCCGAGCGGCGCAGAAGGCCGAACTCCGTTTTTGTCACACCGTCATTTTTCATGCAGTCCCGACCGTATTGCTCAAAATCCATGTAGCCATCCAGCTCATAGATGGCTTCATCATCCAGCCCCGGCGTTTCCTGCAATCGCTGCTGACCGTAACCGTAGGCACCTTCTACGATGCGCTGGTAGTTGTCCAGATTTCGCAGGAGTTCACAGGCTCCGCGCAGGGTATCCGGCCGCTCGGCGTCCAGCACGGCAACGTAGGTCAGAAGCATCCCGTCCTGTTGCCAGATGTCCTCCAAGGCTTCGGCAAAGTCGTTATACTCCTCCACGGCGGGGCAATCCGTATCACGGATCAGCTCCCCAATGTATGGTAGTCCCAATCCCATGTGACGAATTGAACGCCGTATTTGCTCGGAGCACCTGCCAGCACCGTGCCGCCAAAGTCAGCGAGGATGCGGTAGTCGCCATCCAGTCCGCTGGCTTTGAGCTGCGGGGCGAATTCCATAGCGGTCATATACTCCAGCGTCTTCGCGGCGATGTCCTCGACGCGATACAGGGCGTCCTCTGCCTGGGACGTGTCCGCGTCCTCCCGCCGATAGAACACGCTGCCCTTGCCGGTGATGCGGCAGAGGGGTGCGCCGTTCCAAAGGACGGGCAACTGCTCTCCCTCCAACGGCAAGGTTCCAATGCCCGCACGGTGCAGGGGAATACGGACTTCTTCAAGGTAGCGGAGCTGCCGGCTTGTGTTTTGGGTGTCCATGTGAGCGATCCTCCTGTTGTAAAAAAATAAAGCCGGAGAGGTCATCTCCGGCCTGCCGTTTCAGACGCTGCGACCAGCGCCCTTTTAGAAATTGAAAAAGGGCGCCGCTTTTTCGGCTCGTCAAAGCCGACAAAACGACACCCCAATATTTGTGATTCTTTTTCTGCAATGATGCCGCTTTTTTGGAGAGAAAAGTCCTCTCTAAAAGGCACCGGAGGTTGGAAACTGTCCAAGACATGAGATCCTCCAGTTCAAATCCGGTCAGTCGCTCCGAAACCTCCATAAAAATCTATGGTTCAAAAGAAGAAATCCGGGCTCGAAAAAGCCCGGAAACGGTTGATGCGCCCGGCTTTGCGCCAGACGCATCTATACCGGTAACTCTTTATGGCAACAGTTGATAAAAATGATACGGTTTCATTTGGTTTCAAATGGTTTCACTCAAAAATGAAACCATAGCGGTGAAAGGTGAAACCATAATGAGACGAGAGATGAATCAAAAGATACCTTATTGGTCTTTTCCTTTTTCAGATTCATCATCAGGGGTGGATTTGATCTTTTCATCCAGTACTTTCCCGACTGCCTGTAGCCCGTCAGGGCTGCAAAATGCGTCCATCAGTTCGTTGAACTCAGGGTTTTCGCTATGAGACACGGCAGCATTTCGGATGCGTGACTGTTCAACAATCGAAAGGATCAGATTCAGGCCAAGAACCGCACATCCAATGTAAAGACAGGTCTTTATCCAAATCCCAACGATGCAGAGGATGATCCCCGGAACAGATAAGTAGAAAAAGTGAAATAGGAAATTCGTTAGAACAAATAGCCAAAACATTTTCTGGGGGTATTCTCGTTCCATGTTGTACCTCCTAAATTTACAGACCTGACAATTTTCCTTTGCGGAATTGATTGTATCACATTCTTGCACTAATTTCCATACTAAAAAAGCCCGATGGTCTCGTATCAAAACCATCGGGCTTATTTGTCATAACTCAACACTATAGATTTTTTGAAATTTGCTTAAAAAAACGTCGTATGACAGCAAGAAAAACTTGATGCACAGAACTCACTTGTCTTTTGATTCTTCAGTTGTGTCA
>NZ_JAJEPW010000130.1:0-2432 GCF_020687045.1 Brotocaccenecus cirricatena | reverse complement strand
ATCACTGGCGCACTACTGATGGCCAAATACGGAGATGCGGTTTTGAATTTGGAAAAAGGAGTGAATGAAACATGATGTTTCAAGCGGTTCTCGGTAATCCCGGCCACCCGGAATACGGCGTGGCAACCATCCCGTTCCCCATTCCGCATGACCAGTACGCACACTGCATGGAGCTGCTGGAGGCGTTGGAGATCGGCGACGCGGTCAAGGCCGACTGTAAGGTGGAGAAGGTCGACAGCTTCTACACCGTCCTAAAACGAGCGGAGATGCTTACGGTCAATGTGGAGGAGCTGAACTACCTTGCCAAGCGACTGGATAGCTTCGACACCGGCGAGGCCGCGCAGTTTCAGGCGATGGCCCACAAGCTGGAGTTGTTCGAGCTGAAGGATCTCATCAACCTGACCTTCTGCTGCCAGCAGGCCACGGTCATCACCGACTTTTCTGACCTCGCCGCTGTTGGCCGCGACCACTACATGAACCTGCACGGAGGATGTGCCAAGACAGAGGAGTTGGATGCGCTGGACGGCGAGGAAACCGCGCGGCAGCTCATCGAAAATGGCGGCGGCACGATCACCCCCTATGGTGTGGTCTACGACAACGGCATGAAGTTAGAGCAGATCTATGACGGCCGCTTCTTCCCCTGCTACTACTATGAGCCGAATGTCATCACCGTTGCGGTGACATCCAAAGCCGAGCCGGAGGACACAGAGCATATCACATGGCTGTTCCTCCCCATGGTACAGGAGGAGATCGACCGCGCCCTCCTTAGCGGGGGCATCACAGATCCCGCCGATGTCCGCCTGCGGCTGGAGGACAGCCAGCTCCCCAATGAGGTGGATGCCCTGTTGGATATGGAGTATGAAACTCTCTCCGACCTCAACGAACTGGCAGAGGCGACGGATGGGTTATCAAAAGTAGATATGGAAAAGCTGGGCGCTGTGGTCATGCTGGCAGAGCCAAAGTCCTCGGCACAGATCAAAAACCTTGTGGAAAGCCTCGACTTATTTGACTTCGCCCCCGGCGCGCACTCTCCCGCCGAGTACGGCAAGTACATGATCCAGCAGTCCGGTCATTTCGACTATGACGAAAATCTCGACGCTTTTTACGACTATGAAAAGTACGGCACGGAGCGTATGAACGAGGAGGACGGGATGTTCACTGACCGGGGCTATGTTGCCTACAAAGGCTTTTTTCGCATGGAAGAAGTGATGGAAAACCGGCATAAAAACGGCATGGAGATGGGAGGGCTTTCACGATGATCATTCAAGCAGAACTGAAGTGTAAGCAGACCAGGTGTGAGGCAGACCCCTGTGCCGTGGATAAGGTCATCGAGCTGCCAAGCCAGCGGTTCCAGCAGTTCAGCCGCGCACTGCTGGCTGACTATGATTTCATCGCGGAGAACAAAAATGCCATCCGGCACGATGGTGACACCAGACACTGCCTGCTCATCCTCGACGCGGATGGAACGGACGGTTTCCTTGTTGACCCACAGGGGTACAACTACGCCCGGTATAGTGCTTTTGTCCCCAACGCCCGCAGCTTGCTGACGCCGGATATGGGGGTCGACCGCAGCTATCTTTCGCCAGCAGAGCCTTGGCGGGATGAGAGCAGGGATGAAATGCTCCGCATGACGCTGCGTGTCGATGGAAAGCCGGACTACACCCTCGTCCTCCCCACTGATGAGGAATACCTGGACGCGGTGAAAGCTTACCTCGATATTGATGTTTTCGCGGATGCCATGCTCTGTGATATTCGCTTCAAGGTGCCTTACATCGGCGAGCTGATCCGTGATACGGATTGCCCCGCCGTGGAGGATTACAACGATTTTGCCGAAGCATTGGAGGATATCTGGCAAAAGGACGGGATGCTTTTGACCTACGCCGCCGTGCTGGAGGCTGAGAAGCCGGATACCCTGCGCGGAGCCTGTGAACTCCTGCGAAATCTGGATAACTACCAGCGCATCACGGAGGGTGCTTACGGTTACGGTCAGCAGCGATTGCAGGAAACGCTGGGGCTGGACGATGAAGCCATCTATGAGCTGGATGGCTACATGGATTTTGAGAAATACGGTCAGGACTGCATGGAAAATGACGGTGTGACGGAAACGGAGTTCGGTCTGCTGCGCCGCTTGGACCCGCCGTTTCCGGAGCAGCGGCAGGGACAGCAAATGTTTCGGTAGACTTTGCGGCAGATGTGTAGTATGTTTGCCGTTACCAAAAAGAAAGGAAGAAAACCCAAATGGCTGTAAACGCAAGAACAGAGGAATTCCAGCACATTGAAGTATTCGATAAGCCCGCGCTGTTCACCAACGGACGCATCGCCCGTGGTACCGTGCCGAAGGGCTGGTACTGCTACGACATTCGCGGCTCTGACGATGATCCCGGTGAGCTGTGCTACATGGAAGAAAATGTTGTGGTCAACCACGCAGGCTC
>NZ_JAJEPW010000012.1:0-67693 GCF_020687045.1 Brotocaccenecus cirricatena | reverse complement strand
CCTGTAACTTTTGTGTATACCCGAGGGGTTTCCTTGTATTCTGGGAAACTCCTCGGATAACAAAACTCACGGGATTACACGGCTGGGATGTCCCCGGTGCGGATCCCTCCGCCTACCAGCAGACCGAGCCGCAGATGGGAGGGATGAACCTTGGCTAAAAAGATATTTGGCGTCTATCTGGCAAAGCTGGACGCACCCAACAGTGAGGCCCACGCAAGGCTGGAACTGCCCGCCTCTCCGTGGGAACTGCACGATGCAATGGACAAGGTGCAGCTTCAGGAGAACGAGGAGCTGTATCTGGAAATCGATGATTACTATGGCTTCGAGTATCTCGCCCCTCACCTGATGGAACTGGACGCCAGTCTCAATGAGCTGAACGATCTTGCCGGTCAGCTGGCTGTACTGGGTGAAACGGAGCAGGAAGCCTTTGACGGCCTGCTTCGTCTGGAAATCCAGAGAAAGGTAGAATCCAACGGCGGTATTCTTACCATGCAGGATTTGAGAAATCTGGCGGTCAGCGCCGGTGCGGATTGTTGCCATGTGGTCGGCGCGACCAGTGACGCAGAATTGGGCCGCTTCTATGCCGAAAACGGCTTCGTGGAGGAACTGGACGGTCTCTCCGACGATGTGTTCGAGATGCTGGATTTTGGCAAAATTGGCAAAGCCCTGCGTGCCGGCGAAAACGGCACATTCACACAGAACGGCTATGTGGTGCAGCACAGTGAACTGGTCACCGCACCGCCCTGCACCAAGGAACTTCCCGAAAAGCCGGAATATCTCTTCCGTCTTATCCTTGGCCTCCACCCCGACCTTGAAGATGACCGCACCATTACGCTGGAATTGCCTGCGTCTGCTGAAGCATTGAGGAATGCGCAGAAGCAGCTCAGAGCAGACGGCTGGGAGGGTGTCGTGGTTCTCGACTATGACGGAATCATCCCGCAGGCGGCGGAGTTTGCTGACCTGCCAATGGAGCTGGATGCCTTCAACGATTTTGCAGAATCTGTGAAGGCTATGCCTTCCCGTGAAAAGCAGCTCCCGAAGCTGAAAGCTCTGCTGGAGCATTTCGGGGTAACGGATCTTGCTGCCGCCGCAGGCCTTGTCGAGCATATTGGGGATTACATCCTCACGCCGGAGATCAGTTCGCCACAGGAGGCGGCCATCGATGAACTGACCTTCACAATGGATGCACACTCGGCGGAACTGCTCCTGCCTCATGTAAATCTCTTCGCCTACGGGAACGAGATCATCAAGGATGACAATGCGGCACTCACGTCCTACGGCCTGCTGCATCGGGAGGACTATCAGCCGATGCAGACGCCGGTGCAGGAGCGCTTCGAAATGGATATGCAGTGACTGACATGATTCTATCCTGCCAAGCCAGCAGATAGAAAATACACCAAGGGGCCGTTTTTCCGGATGGGGAAAAGCGGCCCCTCCTTTTTTGCGCTCATTTTGCCTCTTGTTCCGGGATAACGGCTCCGGAAAGGAGGAACTGTGGCAACCAACGAAGCCCTTGCGGAATATCTTGCGCTTCACCACAAGGGTGAAGCAAATGCCGTCACCAGCCGGGAGTTGGAGTGCAGCTTTCAAATGCGTGGCTCTGAGCTGCGCCGGGAGATCAACGCCCTGCGCGGTGACGGCATTCCCATTTGCAGCTTTGAGGGCGGCTACTATTACGCCGCAACTGCCGAGGAGCTGGAGCGCACCATCCGGCAGCTCCGCAGCCGAATCAAGAAGATCGCATTTGCAGAGCGCGGCCTGTCCAGTGCTTTGCCAGACTATGTGGACACCGGTCAGCTTTCTCTCCCGCTGGATGGGGGTGATGCCCCGTGAACAGCTTTATCCCCTGGGTGGGCGGCAAGAGCAAGCTGCTGTGGATCATCAACAAGATGGCTCCAGATCACTACAGCCGGTTCATCGATGTCTTCGGCGGCAGCGGCACGGTGACCATGAGCCGCCCCATCCAGCAGGGCTGTATGGAGGTCTATAACGACTTTAACAGCAATTTGACCAACCTGTTCTGCTGCGTGAAAAACCGGCCCTTGGCGCTGCTGGCGGAATTGGGATTCCTGCCTCTGAATACGCGGGATGATTTCAATGTCCTATATAAGTTTCTCTCCAAAGGCGAGATCACGGATGACTATCTGCAAGAGGAAATGGAACTGACTGAGATCCTGCTCAAGCCGCCCGAGGCCGAAGCTATCTGCACTCTTCTGCTGGAGCGTGCTCCCCGCGGAGATGTCCGCCGTGCTGCAGATTTCTTCAAGCTGGTTCGGTACAGCTTCAGTGGCAGCTCCAAATCATTCGGCGGTAAGCCATGCGACATCCGCCGCTTCTTCCACCTGATTTGGGAGTGCTCTCGCAGACTGGCGAATGTCATTGTGGAGAACAAGGACTTTGAGGATGTCATCCGCCAGTATGACCGGGGCGATGCATGGATCTATTGCGACCCGCCGTATTTTGAGGCCGAATGCTATGAGGTAGCCTTCCCAAAGGAAAATCACCAGCGGCTCCATGATACGCTTCTGAACTGTCAGGGGTATGTCATGGTGTCCTACAACTACTGCCCGTACATTTGCGAGCTGTATCATGAGTTCTATATTTTCCGCGTTGTGCGCCCCAACAGTATGTCCCAGACGGCGGGCAGTGAATATGAGGAAGTCATCATCACCAACTACGACCCCCGCAAAGCCTGCTGGCAGCTCAGTTTGGAGAGCCTGCTGAACTGCGGCAGCGAGGCCCGGTATGAACTGATCCATGAGCCGGAAAGACCGATCAAAACGACAAATTAAAGGAGGGTCCCCCATGAATTTTATGAAATACCCCACGAAGAACGATATCAGCATTTCCAATGCCGTTCTGAAGCTGGCCAAGCTCCAGAATGCGGAAAGGCTGGAGCTCACAGCGGCCACGGGCGCAGTCATTGTGACCAGTGGCAGGATGACAGCGAAGGAGCTCCTCAGCACAGTACAGTCGCTGACTGGACGAGCTGCCGAGCTTATGACCTTGCTCCGTCTCACCTGTGGCGACTGCACAAATTGCAGCGAAGAATGTGCGTACCGGGATAGGCCAATCACCGAGCTGAGCCGCCCCGCTGTGGTCGTTCCCGATTGGGCGCGGCAGGATGCTGGTTTGGCCGGCGATGCCAAGCTGGACTGCTATGTGGACGAGGACACGCACGAGCTTACCGTAGTGGAAGCGGACTATGCCCACGACCTCTCCGATGTGCCGCCTGAGCTCCTGTTCGCCCTGCATCAGAGTGGCTGCTGCCTGTCTGCGTTGGAGGATGCGCTGATGGAGGACGATGTCATTTACGATAAGTGATACGAAAAAACAGAAGGAAGAAAAGTGAAATGAACGAAACCTATCTCTATCCCTACTCGGCACAGGAGGCCAGAATAAGAAATCAGCTTCATATGTGGCGAGAGAGCTACCGCGCCAATGTTGCCTGTCGGAATGCCATCGAGGAGACGATCCGTCAGAACTTCGATGGGATGAATCTGAAGAAGGACTGCCTGGAACCTGTGCTGGCGGAATATGGCTACAAGCGCACGGAATGGGTACTGGCCACCACCCTGCAGGAGCTTTCCTGGGACGGGCGTTTCAGCAGAGCAAACAAGCAGTGGGCGGCACGGCGATATATTCCGCAGGACGAGCGGCACAATGCCGAGATCACTGTCCGAAGCCATCCCGCCATTCTGGATGGCTTCGTCGACCTCTATCGGAAAGCGTATCAGAAGCTGGGGCTGTTTGGCCCCGAGCATTGCGTCGGTGACCGTGCCGAGCAGGATTACATCGGTAAGGTGCTGGTACTCAGTCCCGATACGCTGAAAGAGTCCTGCTGGAGCCAAGAAAACCAGCTGTGGTATGCCCACGACGGCTTCGGATGCAGTCCCCACGCTATCGGACGCTCGGTGCGCTGCACTTGTCTGGGCGATGGCGAAATGACCAGGTGGAACCGGGATGAGTTTGTCGGCGTGCTGGATGAGAAATTTCTGCCCGATTGGGCCAAAGAGAGTTTGTCGCAGTTCCAGCAGGAAGAAGCCGCTGAATCCCCCAGTATGAATAACCAATCCATGTAACAGAAAGGAGAAAAATCTATGGCAGCAACGCAGAAGAAAAAGCGGCAGGAAGTCCCTGCACCCCAGGTCGAGGCGAGGATCGACCGCATGGTGGACGGTGACTACAAAACCAAAGCCTATGCCAGCGTGACCATCGCCGGCGCATTTGCCGTTCACGGTCTCCGTGTCATTGAGACGGACAAGGGCCGCTTCATCTCCATGCCCCAGGAGTCCTACAAGAAAAACGGCGAGACGGTGTATAACGACACCTTCCATGCCGTCACCGCCGAGGCCAGGACTGCGCTGGTGGACGCGGTCAACGACGCTTACGAGCAGAAGCTGCAGGAACGCATGGAGCAGAGCGAAGATGCACCCGCTCAGGGCATGGAACAGCAGATGTAAGCGCCACGGTGTGATAGGAGGTGACGAGACTTGGTGCGATTCACCGTGGATAACCGAAATCGGCTCATCTTTTACGGCAATCCTGTGGGCTATGTGAAGGAGGAAACCGCCGTGGTGGACAAAATGTTCCGGACGGATGAGCTCAACCGATATCTGAGCCGCATGAACCTGACGCCCCGTTGGGAGGACGGGATCTTTGACCGGCTCGTATCCGGCGAGGTGACCGGCGAAGAACTGGCGCAGTCTCGAAAGGGCTGCCGCATCTGGCAGCTCAAAAAGGATGTAGACGTGGCAATGCGATTCATCGGGTACGAGGATCAGGTACGGAAGTTCGGAGAGCCGGATGCCGGGAATTATACGCTTGTGTTCGATGGCGACCTCGGTACCAGCGATCTGGAGCGGATCTATACCATCTGCCGGGACGCTCCACCTCCCGGCTATCAGGGCTACCGAATGGCACTGTCGGATGTGGTGGAGCTGTACGACGATTCCGGAAGCGAATTTTACTACTGTGACCGGGTAGGCTTCCAGCGGATCCGGTTCGAGCAGAAGCAGGCCCCATGCATCAATATGACCTTGTGAGCCGGACGGGAGATGACCGTCCGGCATTTTTGCCGTCTGCGCGGGGCCGTGGGCCTCCTGCAACACGCAAATGACCGAACTCACCAACAAAAAACTTTTGAATTTACAGGAGGAATATTTCATGAAGAAGTTCATCAAGAAGATCACCCATACCGCCAAGTCCGCTGTCACTTGCGTCAAGACCGCCGCGGTCAATTCCATGTCTGCCGTGCTTGCCTTCAACCGCCGTGCCGTCTGTAGCAATGCCGGTGAGGGCTACATCGACACTGCCGTCAAGGTGCTGATCGCCGTTGTGCTGGGTGCGCTGGTACTGGCTGGCCTCTATGCTATCCTGAACGATACGGTCATGCCCACGGTAACCCAGAAGATCACGGAAATGTTCAGCTACAATGGCTGATGCACTGGGCGCAGGCGATCCTCTTCTGCGGTGGTCTCATTTATGCCGCAGTGGATGACCTGAGGACCCGGACCGTCAGCAACATCGTCTGCATCGTCATTGCTTTGGCGGGGCTGATCACCATCAGCCCCGCCTCCCTTTTGGGGGCATTGCTGGCAATGCTTCCGTTCTACCTCTGTGCAGGCTTTGGCCTGATGGGCGGCGGGGATTGGCGGTTAGCTGCGGCGGTAGGCTTTGTGTTGGGAGTTGGACGGGTACTCACGGGATTCTTATTTATGTCCGTCGCGCTCCTGCTGGCATCCCTTGTCATGCGTGCATTCCCGGCACTGCGGAAGAGTGCGGCAAAGAAGCAGCCGCTGGTGCCATATTTCGCAGTGGCTTTTATTCCCGCGTATTTTTTATAAGGAGGAAAACGATTTGAAAATTTTTCGCAATCGCACCGTCATCGGTGTGCTGTGTATCCTGCTGGCGCTGATCATCTGCTTCGGTGTTACGCCGCTGTTCAGCCGCAGCGCCAGTGAGAAAACGGAGATCGTCCGTGTGACGAAGGACATCAAGGAAGGTGACGAGATCACCGCAGAGATGGTCCAGACGGTAGAGGTCGGTGCCTACAATCTGCCACAGAATCTTATGACAGACAAGAAAGAGGTCGTCGGCAAGTATGCGACTGCGGACCTGGCGGCCGGAGATTACATTCTTTCCAGTAAGCTTTCAGCTGTTCCTGCGGCAGAGAATGCCTATCTCTATAATCTGGACGGCAAAAAACAGGCCATCTCCGTTACCATCAAGAGCTTTGCCACCGGCCTTTCCGGCAAGCTGGAAAGCGGCGATATCGTCACGGTCATCGTGGCGGACTATCAGGGCAAGGGTGAAACAGCCATTCCTCCGGAGCTGCAGTATGTGGAGGTCATCTCGGTGACCGCCTCCTCCGGATACGATGCCAACACCGGTGAAGTGGTGGATGAAAAGGAACTGCCCTCCACCGTGACACTACTGGTGACCACGGAGCAGGCTAAGGTACTGGCGGAGCTGGAACAGGACAGTGAGTTGCATCTGGCGCTTGTGTATCGCGGAACGCCCGAAAACGCCGCTAAGTTCATTGCGGCGCAGGATGCCCTGATCGAGGAGCTGTACGCAGAACCGGAGCCGGAGAACAGTGGCGAAACCGCAGAGGGTACGGAATCTAAGGAAAGCGAGGGCGCGGAGCCTTCCGCGGAAAGTGAGGCCACCGAATGAATTTCCTGAAAGGCAGCCTCTTTCGCCGCAATACGGAGCCGGAGGAGCTGGAGCCGATGGAGGAGTCCGGAGGCGGCATCCTCGCCGTTTGGGGCAGTCCCGGCTGCGGCAAAACGGTAACAGCAGTCAAAATCGCAAAGCATTTGGCAGCCCAGAAGAAAAATACGGTGCTGCTCCTCTGTGATATGACCGCACCTATGATGCCCTGCATTTGCTCTCCCTCGGAATTGGAGGTCGATAGATCCCTCGGCAGCATCTTTGCCGCCCAGCACATCTCCGTAAATCTCATCAAGCACAATCTGACCACCCTCAAGCGCCTGCCGCACCTGACGATGCTTGGCCTTCGCAAGAAAGAAAACGAGTACACCTATGCGCCCTGCACCAAGCAGCAGGCGGAGGAGCTCATCCGCGGCCTCCGCGAGATTGTGCCCTATGTGGTCATTGATTGCTCCAGCTACATCGCAAACGACATTCTCTCCGCTGTGGCGCTGATGGAAGCGGACAGCGTTCTGCAGCTTGCAAGCTGCGACCTGAAATCGGTCGGATATCTCTCCAGCCAGCTTCCGCTTCTGGGAGAACTGAAATGGGACAAAGACAAGCAGTACCGGGTAGCATCCAACATCAAGCCCTTTCAGGCGGCAGACCGCATCGGTCAGGTGCTGGGCAGCGTAGTCTTCCGGCTGCCGTATTCGCAGGAGCTGGAGGAGCAGTATTTGGCCGGTGAGCTGCTGGCAGACCTCTCCATGAAGGACAGCCGCGCATTCCGCAAGGAGATCGATCGAATCTGTGAGGAGGTGTTCTGATTGCTTGGTGAAAGACGAAGCAACTCCCTGTTTACCCCGGCCGCCTCCGCAGAACCGGAGAGAAAGCCGGAACAGGCAGAGGTGCATGACATCTCCTTTGAGGAGCGCACCGGAAGGTCACTTTTCGCGGAAACTGCAACTGCACCACGTGCAAGCGAACTCTTCTTTGCCCCGCAGGAGAAAGGCGTCACCTTTGCGGATGCGCTCAGTCAGGTGCAGGGCTATCTCTCGGAAACCTACGCCACCCTCATCACAGAGGATAATTCGGGTGCCAAAGAGCAGATGAAGCGCCGCATGGCACGGTATCTGCAGGAGAACCGCATTGCTGTGGATGGCATGACGGCCTCTGAACTGGTGGACGCTCTGTACACGGAAATGGCAGAGTACGGATTTTTAACCAAGTACATCTTCGCGGACGGAATTGAGGAGATCGATATCAACTCCTGGCGGGACATTGAGATCCAGTATTCGGACGGTCATACCGCCAAGCTGGAGGAGCATTTCGATTCGCCGGAACACGCCGCCAATGTCATCCGCCGTATGCTGCAGAACTCCGGCAAGGTACTGGACAATGCCAGCCCCATCATTACCTCCCGATTGGCAAAGAATATTCGTATCTCGGTCATCAAAACGCCGGTGCTGGATGAGGATGCCGGTGTTGCCGCATCCATCCGTATCGTGAATCCCAGGAATCTTAGCAAGGCGGACTTCGTGCAGAGTGGCACAGCCACAGAGGAAATGCTGGACTTTCTGTCCGCATGCCTGCGCTATGGCGTGTCTATCTGCGTGGCGGGAGCAACTTCCTCCGGCAAGACCACCGTGGCGGGCTGGCTCCTCTCCACCATCCCGGACCGCAAGCGTATCTTTACCATTGAAGATGGCTCTCGAGAACTCCAGCTCATCCGGGAGCGTGACGGGCGGGTGACGAACTCTGTCGTCCACACGCAGACCCGTGACAGCGAGAATGAGCGCCAGCGCATCGATCAGATCGCATTGCTGGATATTGCCCTTCGCTTCAATCCGGACATCATCTGCGTGGGCGAGATGCGCGGCCCAGAGGCCAACGCGGCGCAGGAAGCGGCTCGTGTGGGCATTGCGGTGCTGACCACCATCCACTCCAATTCCAGCGAGGGTACCTACCGCCGCATGGTGTCCCTCTGCAAACGCGCCGTGGATACCCCGGACGATACCCTCATGGGATATGTCACCGAGGCGTATCCCATTGTGGTTTATTGCCGACAGCTTGAGAATAAGCAGCGCCGCATCACCAACATCTCTGAATGTGAGATTCTGCCGGACGGAAGCCGCAGACTTCACAAGCTCTATGAGTATCACATCACGGACAACCATTTGGAGGACAACCGCTTCATCATTGAGGGTGAGCACCGGAAATGTGAGGAGATATCCGAAAGCCTGCGACGCCGCTTTATCGAAAACGGGATGCCGCTTGGAGAGTTGGCGCAATTCGTTCAAGGAAAGGAGGAAGATGAATGACTATGATCCAGCTGATTGCCTGCATCGGCATGATCGCAGGGCTTTTTATGGTACTGCATGTCTCGCCGCGAGAACTGAGCGACAGTCTTTTTTCCCGCTTGACCGCAGCTCCCGGCAGTATCCGTGCCGATATCAACGAAACGACCAGGCGAAAAAAGGCAGGGTTCCTCCGGCGTGAGATTACCGAGGCGCAGACGGTCTTGGCAGCCTCCGGACGGGCAGACAGGTTCCCCATGGTGTGCTTTACATCTCTGCTCTGCTTTGCATTGGGAGCCTGCATCGCCATTGCCGCAGGAAACGCTTTCCTTGTGCCGGTGCTGGCTGTTGGTTTGATGCTGACCCCGTTTTGGTATGTCAAGCTCACGGCAGGCAGCTTCAAAAAGGATGTGGCAGCAGAACTGGAAACTGCGCTGTCCGTCATTACTACGGCCTACCTGCGTACCGAGAACTTTCAGCAGGCCGTGGAGGAGAATGTCCGTTACCTGCACCCTCCGGTGCAGGAGGTGTTCCAGCGCTTTCTGATGCGCATCAAGCACATCGACCCGGATATGGACGCGGCGCTCGTTGACCTGAAAGCCGCCATCGACAATGAGGTCTGGCGGGAATGGTGCGATGCCGTAATGGCTTGTCAGGCAGACCGAAGCCTGACAAGCATTCTGACGCCCATCGTCTGCAAGCTGTCGGATATGCGGGTGGTCAATGCGGAACTGGAAAATCTGGTGTTTGGCCCCCGCAAGGAGTTCATCACCATGGCAATCCTCGTGCTGATCAACATTCCGCTGGTGCGCTTCATCAATAAGGACTGGTATCATACGCTGGTAGCCACCATCCCCGGTCAAATGGTCATCGCTGTCTGCCTTGCCGCTGTGTTCGTGTCCTTCGCATTCGTCGTGAAGCTGACGCAGCCCATTGAGTATCGGAGGTGAGAGGGTGAAATTGCTGTTATTCCTGTTCGGCGCCGCCTTGGCTGCCGGACTGTATTTCGTTCTGGCGGACCTGCTGAAGATCCCCAGGCTGGCAACGGAGCGTGCCCTCATCTCCGCAGGACGCAAGGAGCGCAGTCTTGTGAAATCTATGGAGACGCTCATTTTGGGATGGTCGCTGAAGCTGGCTCCGCTGATCCGCTTGGATGCCTACAAACGCAGACGGCTGGAAACGAAGCTGACTGCCGCAGGACTGGATATGACCCCCGAGGTCTTTACGGCTTACACCGTTCTGAAGCCCTGTCTCATCCTGCTGGGGATCATCCCGTGCCTCCTGATCTTGCCCATCCTGACACCATTGGTGGTAGTACTGGCGCTGCTCACTTACTTCAAGGAGAGCCGTCGGGCGGATGAACTGTGCAAGGCCAGAATGGAACTGGTGGAGGGTGAACTGCCTCGCTTCGTGGCGACCATCCATCAGGAACTGGCCGCCAGCCGGGATGTCCTGCGCATTCTGGAGAACTACAAGAAACATGCCGGTCCTGATTTTGCCCGTGAACTGGATGTGCTGACGGCGGATATGCGCTCCTCCTCTTATGAGGCGGCACTCATCCGCTTTGAAGCCCGTATGGGTTCGGCCATCATCTCGGATATCGTCCGTGGTTTTGTCGGCATCCTGCGGGGCGATGATGGGCGGATGTACTTCCAAATGCTCTCCCACGACTTGAAAGCGCTGGAGCTGCAGCGCCTGAAAGCCAAGGCGGCGAAGATCCCGCCAAAGATCCGGGTGTTCAGCTTCCTCATGCTCATGTGCTTCATGCTGACGTACATCGTCATTATCGTCTACCAGATCATCAACTCGCTGGGTGCACTGTTTTAAGGAGGAATGCCTATGAAGAAATTACGAAAACGGCACTCCGGCGAGGGCTATATCGATGTGTGCGTGTTGGTGGCCTGTGCCATGCTGGTGCTGGCACTGGCGGTGCGAATCCTGCCGGTATTCGTCGCCAAGCAGCAGCTTGACACCTATGCGGTGGAGCTGGTACGGGAAGCGGAGATCTCCGGCAGAGTCGGAACTGAAACCAACCGCCGTGCCGCAGCACTCACCGACAGCACCGGACTTGATCCCAACATCCGCTGGTCGAAAACGGGACGCATTCAGCTCAATGAGGAAGTCACCGTAACGCTGACATTGGACATGGACATCGGCCTGTTCGGCGGCTTCGGCTCATTTCCCATCACGCTGCGGTCGGAGGCCACCGGAAAGTCGGAGGTGTATTGGAAATGAGCAAGCACTGTTTCCTTCGCCGCCACCCCGGCGAGGGCACCCCAATGATCCTCGCCATCGTGCTGGTCCTGCTGATGCTTTTTTGCATGGTCGCGGAGTTCAGCCGGGTGTGGATCATCGCCCAAGGTGTCAAGGAGGCTGCCCAACAGGCGGTCATCTCCACCATCAACGACAACTATGATGATGTGTACCACGCTGTGCGGGAGGGCTATGCCGCAGGCTGGTATCCGGACGGCACAGGCCGATGGGATGAGAGCGTGGATACCGGCGATGTGTACGGTCAGCTGGCATCAACGCTTGGACTGGAGAACACCGGCAGCGGATATCAGAAAATCTCAAACGGAAACGTGGAATATACCATCTCTGGCCTGAGCGTGGAGCTGAGCAACAACGCCCTCAGTTCCGGCCAAAGCAAGGGCTATACCGCCGCAGTGGAGATCCGCTTGGAGGTACCGGTGCGATTCCTTGGGAACCTTTTGCCCGCATCTGAAATGATGCTGCACACGGAAGCCAAATATGTGCCGGTATTCTGAAAAAGTTTCGCTTTCCCAATGGACTTACGCCGAAAGGTGTGGTATTGTCCAATCAAGAGATAAATCAGAAAAAGGAGGAAAATCAATGAACGACAAGACGAAACGGATCATTCTCATCACCGCCTGCTGCCTGCTCTGCGGTGTGGCCGTCATCGGGATCGCCGGACGCTTCGGTGGAAATACGGTGACGCCCTCCGGAACGGTATCCGGCAGTCAGCCGGACAGCAACGATCCCAATGTGAACATCAACAATAGCCAGGGAGATGTGAATGTCCCCTCGCTGACGCCGGAGCAGAGTGACCCCGGCCAGGGTGCAAACTCCAGCGGCACGGAGCAGACCATCCAGGCGAACCCTGTTAAACCGGACGCTCCAGAAAAGCCGGAATCGCCCAGCGGCACGGCGACACTTCCGGATGATCACAAAGCGGAGGATGTACCGACCTCGGAACGCAAGACGGAGGATGAACCGCACCCCACATATCCGGAACAGCCCACCTCCAAGCCTGCGGAATCCCAGCCTGCCGCAGGAAGCACGAACTCCTCCGGTCAGGTATATGTGCCGGGCTTCGGCTATGTAGACAGCAGCGGCGATAACACGGTCATCGACGGACAGGACATCTACGAAAACGGAAATAAAATCGGTGAAATGGGCGGCGGGAACTAACAGTACTCCCAATCAGCATGGCGCAGTCAGAAATGGCTGCGCCTTTTCTTTTTCCGAAGCGTTGAAAGGAGGAATCCATGAAGAGACTTCTCGCACTTTTTCTTTCCCTTGTGCTCATGCTGTGTGCGGTTGTTCCGGCTTATGCCACCGGTGACGGCAACTTCGATGGCGGTGGCGGCGGCATGGGCAGTGGCACATCCACCAACTACTGGAATCCGGGTATGGACGGTGTCCGCATTTCCGTGGTGAATGTGGACAGCCACGCTGTCGTGGGGAACACCATTGACTGGAGCAATCAGAATCCGAGCACCAACATGATCCACTTCGGAAAGGTATCCAAGCTCTCTTATAACAGTGGGCGGGCGTTGTCACCTGTCGTAGGCGGCTATACCTGTATCCGTCCGGCGCAGAGTCTGCCTCGCATCATTTCGTCCGGCGACTATCCCGCCAGCATTGCGGCGATTCGAAGCTACTTTACAGACGAGCAAGTCATTCGGGCGATTGCCGGATATGTGGGAATAGACTTTGATACGCTTATTGCCGGCGATTACAAAATCGTTGTCGAGCCTATCGCCTACTTCGTCTACGGTGGAGCCTACTATGCCATGACGGCCACGGAAGCGGCGCTCTATGACCAAAAGGTAAACGGAGATCTTCAAAGCAAGATGGGATCGCTGACCCATAAGAATCTACCGCTGGCCATTTTCCTTGAAGAAGCAGATCTGGGCTATCCTGCATGGTCTGGCAGCACCAACAGCAAGGTCAGCAACGATCAGATCATCTCGTCCCTCGGCATCGGTGTCGTCCGCTTCAACGGTGAGCTGGAGCCTCCCGATGTAAACGACTTCGACTATGAATACCGAGTCGATACCGATGTGATCTCCTCGGTGGAGGTGAGCGGCGGGCAGTCCGACCCGGATAATCCTGTGACTGTTCGCTTTGTGATTCAAGGCAGAACTTACACTGTCAGCAATGTCTACTATCCGGACGGTGACAGTCAATTGGTATGGGTAAAGTGGCACACGCCGTCAGAGCCCTGCGTCATTACGATTGCCGTCAGCGTGTCTGGCGGCGGCACGGCGCAGAGCACGATCACCTGCAACGTTGTGGACTTGGACGGCAACGATCCGCCCAACCCGGTGGCGGATGACCGCAATGATGCTTTCCGTCAGTCCACCATTCCAGAGAAAGATCAAGTGACCTCGGCATCCTGGGGCATTTGGTCACCCTGGTGGCAGGAGAATTGGGAATGGGTAGAGAACTGGGAAAAGTGCTGGCACACGGATCGCTGGGTAGACGATAACAATGTGGTTCACCGTGACCGGTGGTATCACTGGGTGGATAACGGCTGGTGGGAAGATCATGGCTGGTGGGAGTTTGACTACAACGGCTACTCCGCAAGTCTGAGCGCATCCATGCGCATCACGCCGGATAGTCTTTCGCCCACAGCGACTGCAGCTACCATGAAAAGCGGGTACGGAATTCAGGAAAAAGTGACGGCCAGAGTAACGACCACGCAGAGCGTGGCTGTCACGGCGGCGCAGAATGCTGTGACCTATTTCCCCGAATTCGGGTACGAAGGCTTCTGGAGACTGCTGAACCGCAGCGTCAGCGGCAAGAGTACCACCTTCGCTTTCAAAAACAATCCCTACAGCACCTATGACCGCCCGACCCACTTCACACCTATCTGGTACCCGGACGGCAGCTACACGCCGTATACCTGGCTTTTGGACTGCTGGACACCCACGGGAATGCTAAGTATGAACCTGACGGATTCCGTGCGCATCGCCGGTGACCTGTGGGAAGAATGGCATATCGCACCCTCAAAATAACAACAAGAATTGGAGGTATCTATGAGCAAAATGAAATGCAAGCGCCTTTGTGTGATGCTGACCCTGTCCCTGCTGTTGGTCTACATGATGGGAACCACGGCCTTTGCTGCCGGCACCGGCGATGTGGCCGGAGCGGTGGAAAGCACATGGCAGACGGCATCCGGTCAGATCAAGACCGTGGTAAACAATGTAGTCTTTCCCGCCATCGACCTGATCCTGGCGGTATTCTTCTTCGCCAAACTTGGTACGGCTTATTTCGACTTCAGAAAAAGCGGCCAGTTCGAGTGGACGGCGCCCGCCATCCTGTTCGCGTGCCTGGTGTTCACGCTGACGGCGCCGCTGTACATCTGGCAGATCATCGGAATTTGAGGTATAGGCAATGACTTTTTACGAACAGGAGCTTCGGAAGATCGTCGGAGAACGGTACCCCGAAGCCACCTATGTGGGCAGAGCCTGCTATGTGCGTCTGAGCGATATGAACCGGGCAAAGATTCAATTTGTCACTGGAATCGTCTCCAATCAGTACAACGCCCTGCAGCTGACAATTCTGAACCGCAGTGAAGGACAGGTGGATACCCTGCGCCTTCGCTTTTCGGATCTGCTGGGGACGAAGG
Source organism: Brotocaccenecus cirricatena (assembly GCF_020687045.1). NCBI lineage: Bacteria > Bacillati > Bacillota > Clostridia > Eubacteriales > Oscillospiraceae > Brotocaccenecus > Brotocaccenecus cirricatena. The sequence continues at coordinate 52,864 of NZ_JAJEPW010000012.1, read as the reverse complement.
TAACTTCCAACCCCAACTTCCGCAATGGTGTTGACCCGCACATTTGGGATGACTATGGAAAAGTAGACTGGTATGTGTATCACCCCACCCGGCAGGACTACGAGAAGCTCTCCAACGCAGTATCGGACTATCTGGAAGTGTTCCAAGACATGAGCCAGTCTGCCGATCAGCAGTGGGCGCAGACAATGTAAACCGAGCATGATTTGAAGGCCGTGCCAACTGTACGGCCTTTGCCATATCCCAAGCAGTTGGTACGGCCTCACCCGGAGGAGGTGAAACCGATCAATGTTTATTTGGGATTTTGTTGCCGATAAGATCCTCGGCCAGATCGTGGATTGGTTCTACGGTCAGGTCGTGGGCTTTCTCGGCAACTTCTTCGCAGAGATGGGAAACATGGGTGTCGAACTCTTCGAAATGTCCTGGGTGCAGAGCATCGTACTGTTCTTCTCCTATCTCGCTTGGGCGTTGTACGGAACCGGGCTGGTCGTGGCCTGCTTTGAATGCGGCATCGAGTATTCCAGCGGGCGGGGCAACATCCGCGAAACCGCGCTCAATGCCATCAAGGGCTTTATGGCCGTGAGCCTGTTTACTGTCGTCCCGGTCCGGCTCTATGAGCTTTCGGTAACGCTGCAGGGGCAACTCACCGCAGGGATCACCGGCTACGGTGCATCCATCGGAGATGTGGCAAGTGATATCATGCAGGAGTTCAGCGCCGTGGAATCGCTGACCGATTTGGCATCCGGCCCGTTTCTCGGCTTTGGCAGTATCACCAGCGGGATCATGATCCTGTTCTGCATCATCCTTATGGCGTATGCGATCATCAAGGTCTTCTTCGCCAATCTCAAGCGCGGAGGTATTCTGCTAATCCAGATTGCCGTGGGAAGTCTATATATGTTCTCTGTGCCCCGTGGCTATACGGATGGCTTCATCCAGTGGTGCAAACAAATTATCGGTCTGTGCCTGACCGCATTTTTACAGGCGACTATCCTCATCGCCGGACTCATAGTGTTTAAGGATCACGCACTGCTGGGACTGGGGCTGATGCTCTCTGCCGGCGAGATTCCCCGCATTGCCGGAGCGTTTGGCCTGGATACGACAACAAGAGCCAACATTATGAGCGCGGTATATACGGCGCAGGCCGCTGTAAACACCACGCGCACGATCGTGCAGGCGGTGTCAAAATGAGCGGGCTCACTATGGGAAGCCTGTTTGACGGCATCGGTGGTTTTCCTCTGGCTGCCCTTCGCAGCGGCATTACGCCGGTGTGGGCTTCGGAGATTGAAGCCTTTCCCATTGAGGTCACGAAGCAGCGCTTCCCAAGCATGATCCATGTGGGTGACATCACAAAGCTCAACGGCGCAGAACTGCCGCCTGTAGATATCATCTGCGGCGGCAGCCCGTGCCAGGATTTATCCGTGGCTGGAGCGAGAGCCGGATTATCCGGCGCCCGCTCCGGTTTGTTTATGGAGCAGGTTCGACTGGTAAAGGAGATGAGAAATGCAGACGAACAAAGAGGCCGAGCAGGTCACGCTGTCCGACCTCGGTATATGCTGTGGGAAAATGTTCCAGGAGCCTTCTCCAGCGGGACTCCCAAAGGCGAGGACTTCCGTATCGTCCTCGAAGAGATCGTCCGAGTTAAGTGCGGTTCCGTTTATGTCCCTGGACCTTACCCCTGGCCATGGCAATCTGCTGGGCGAATTCTACTGGGAACTGATTTCTCCCTGGCTTGGCGGTGCCTGGATGCTCAATACTGGGGTGTCGCCCAACGACGCAAGAGGATCTTCCTTGTCGCAGATTTTGCAGGACGCACCGCCGATAAAATACTATTTATCCCCGAAGGCATGTTTGGGGATCCTACGCCGAGCTTCTGAACGTGGGAAAGCACTGCCGCCGAAGCTGGAACGGGCTTTGAATATCCAAGCTGGGTTGATGTGCCCGGACGGGCAACCTACGGATTTGAATGCCTTCCATATCAATCAGCGGGACGAGGGTATCGACCTGCACGGTGTGTCCGGTGCCTTGATGGCAACCACCAATATGCAGATGCAGACCTTCGTGACGCAGCCAGATGATACCGTCGAGGGGTTTGACGGCTATAATGGTGACCTGACCGGTGATGTCGCTGCCACGCTCAGAGTCAACTGCGGAATGTCTACCGGCAGAAACGGTGTCATGGCCTTTGCTGCCAACCAAAGGGACGAGGTTCGTGATTTACATGATGTTGCGGGCGCTCTGAATGCGCAGCCGGGAATGAAACAGCAGACCTTCGTGGCGGCCGCATTCTCGGCAGGAGCCGGTGCCTCTGCTGGAAGTATTGGGTACGGCGAGGAACTGGCTCCTACGCTGAAGGGCTCTGCCAGCGGAAACTGTATGCCGTCCGTCCTGTGCCTGAATGACCAGGGTGGAAGCGTGATGGAGTGCTCTGAGAATGTGTCCGGTACGCTCCGGGCGCAGGAGCATGGACACCAGCCGCTCGTCTACGAAAACCACGGTATTGATGCCCGCTACACTGGCCCTCATCAGGTGGCGCCTACCATGTCCGCAAGATACGGAACAGGCGGCAACAACGTGCCGCTCGTAGAACAGGAAGAAACCTTCTGCATCACGGGAAACGCCATCGACCGGCAGCCGCAGAACGGCGGCAACGGGATCGGGTATCAGCGGGACATCGCATATACACTGACGGCCACCGATCATCATGCGGTCTACAGCCGCCAGCGTGTAGATGATTTTCGTGAGAACGGCGTAGTCAGCACGCAGAGCGCCCGCCAGCATAAGGACGCCACCGATCTCGTTTGCCAAAAGGCAGAAGCCTATGCCTATCTCATTCGCCGCCTGACTCCGTTGGAGTGTGAACGTCTGCAGGGCTTTCCGGACGGATGGACAGATATCCCCGGTGCATCGGACTCTGCCCGATATAAAGCGCTGGGCAACAGTGTGGCGATACCCTGTGTGGAGTTCATTATGGGGCGGATCGCCGCAGCCCTTTGGGAAGTATAGCTGCCTTGGTGGTTTTGCTTCCGTTTCGCATAGCTTCTTCGTTGAGTTTGGTGAATAGCTTTCCATGACTTCTTCCGGTATGCTTTGCTTGCAAAATCAAGGAAAGGAGCAGAACGATGGAGGGCAAAAAGAACCTCTGCGCCATGATTCCGGCAGAGCTTCACGCAAGGATCATGGCAGAGAAAGAGGAAATGAAGCTGGGTACACTGGCGGAATATGTGGAGCGCATCTTCGCAGAACACTTTGAAGGAGGAAACGATATGCAGACAGAACGCACCCTTGCGGTGAAAATCTCCGCAGAACTCTTCGACCGACTGAAAGAGTATCTGGAAAAGAATCACCTGAAGCAGAAGGACTTCATCACACAGCTGATCCAGCAGGCGCTGGACAACGCAGAAGAATAATCAAATCACTGGATGGTCGCAGGGAAACCTGCGGCCATCTCTATTCTCCGGAGGTGAGAGCAATTTATATTTACCCTGATAATTTGACCGCAAAGGCCATGCTGTGGCTGTGGGAGCTGCGGGACATCAGCATCATCGGCGTGGGGCTTCTTATCTCTGTTCTGGCGCTGACCCAGACAGGCATCGCCCTGCCACTGGTGCTGACGGCTGTTTACGCTTTCCTCAGCATTCGATTCGACGGAACCAGCATATTGGATTTCCTCAAATATGCCGCCGCGTTCCTGATTACAAAGCAGCAATTCTATGATTGGAGGTTGGAGTCGTGAGTAAAAAGCAGAAAAAGGACAAAGCCGCCCGCTCCACACGGCAGCTCATGGGCATTGAGGAGATCAAGGACTACTGCATTGCCACCCGTATGGGCAATCTCGTGTTCTTCATCATCAAGCCCACTAACATCTCCGTCCTGCCGGATTCCAGCATCAGTGCCCGCATCTATGCGCTGCTGAATGTCGTAAAAGGACAGGCGGAAATCGAGATGCTGGCGCTCAATTCCAAAGAATCCTTCGAGCGCAATAAGGACTTTTACCGGGAGCGGCTGAGCCAGGAGGAACTGCCCGCAGTCCGCAGGTTGCTGGAGCAAGACAGCAAGCACCTGGACCGTATTCAGGTGCTCATGGCGTCCAGCCGTGAGTTTTATATTATCATCCGGCTGCGTGGTGAACAGGAGTCCGATGTGTTCTCCTACCTTTCCCGCATCGAGCAGAATATCAACGATAACGGCTTCACGACCCGCCGAGCCACCGAGCAGGATCTCAAAAAGATGCTGGGTGTTTACTTTGAGCAGAACGTGACGACGGAAAAGTTTGAGGACTTCGACGGTGACCGCTGGGTCATTGTCGGTGAGTAAAGGAGGGACTCATTTGGCAAAGAAAACGAAAAAAGCAGCGCCGCAGAGCCGGGAGACTGCAAGCATCAAATCCTTCCTGGATATGATCGCACCTTCCGTGGTCAAGTTCGAACCCGATCACTTCATCTGCGGCAACACCTTCCGCTGCGTGTGGGCGCTGCGGGAATATCCCACGCAGACCGATGAGCAGGCTATTCTCCGACATCTGGGCGAAAAGGATGGGATCACGCTGCGTATCTACACCCGACAGGTAACACCTGCCGAGGAAAAGCGCATCATCCAGAATGCTGCCAACAAAAACCGCATGGGCAGCTCCAACACCAACGACCTGCAGCAGACGATTACGGCGGAAAGCAATCTGCAGGACGTGGCATCATTGGTAGCTTCCATGCACCGCAACCGAGAGCCGCTGCTCCACTGCGCTGTCTATATCGAGCTGACCGCTTCGGACTATAACACACTCAAGCTGCTCCAGACCGATGTGCTGACGGAACTGGTGCGGAGCAAACTCAATGTGGACAGGCTTCTGCTCCGTCAGCAGCAGGGCTTCTGCTGCGCAAGCCCTGTGGGATACAACGCCTTCGGTCAGCAGTTCGAGCGTGTCCTCCCGGCATCCAGTGTGGCGAATTTGTATCCCTTCAACTATTCCGGCAAAACGGACGCAAAGGGCTTCTATGTCGGGCGGGACAAGTACGGCAGCAACATCCTCGTGGACTTCGACCAGCGCGATGAGGACAAGACCTCCGCCAACATCCTCATTCTCGGCAACTCCGGCCAGGGCAAATCTTATCTGATGAAGCTCCTAATCCTCAATCTGCTGGAGTCCGGAAAGTCCGTTATCACGCTGGATGCCGAGCATGAGCAGCAGGAAATGTGCGAGGCCGTGGGCGGCTGCTTTGCCGACCTCATGGCGGGAAAGTACATCATCAATGTACTGGAGCCGAAATGCTGGGATGATGGCGGTGACCCGGACGATACGGCAGCGCCGGAAGCCTTCCGCAAAAGCACTTTGCTGGCACAGCATGTTTCCTTTCTCAAGGACTTCTTCCGAGCCTATAAGGATTTCAGCGATGCCCACATCGACACCATTGAGATTATGGTGTCCAAGCTCTATGCGAAATGGGGAATCACGGAGCGAAGCAACTTCCGCCGCATGCGACCGGAAGACTATCCGATCCTCTCTGACCTCTATGACCTGATTGAAGAAGAATTCAAGCGCTACGATCCTAACGCTCATCTACTCTATACGGAAAAGCTCCTGCAGGAAGTCCTGCTGGGGCTGCACTCCATGTGTAAGGGTGCGGACGCACAGTTCTTCAATGGGCACACCAACATCACCTCCAGCCGCTTCCTCGTTTTCGGCGTCAAGGGAATGCTGAGTGCCGCTAAAAATGTCCGCAACGCGATGTTGTTCAATGTGCTGTCCTTCATGTCGGATAAGCTTTTGACGGTCGGCAATACCGTAGCAGCACTGGACGAGCTGTATATCTGGCTGTCCAATCCCACGGCCATTGAGTACATCCGCAACTGTCTCAAGCGCGTGCGTAAAAAGGAATCCGCCATGCTGCTGGCCTCGCAGAATCTGGAGGACTTTGATCAGGAAGGCATCCGCGAGATGACAAAACCGCTGTTTTCCATCCCGCCCCACCAGTTCCTGTTCAACGCGGGCTCCATTGATAAACGCAGCTACATGGAAATGCTCCAGTTGGATGAGGCGGAGTATAACCTCATCAAGTTTCCCCAGCGCGGTGCCTGTCTGTACAAGTGCGGCAACGAGCGCTACCTGTTGGAGGTACACGCTCCGGCATATAAGGAAAAGCTGTTTGGAACGGCGGGTGGTCGCTGATGGCAGTATCTGCAGGCATGATCGCAAAAGCCGCGGCGACGGTGCTCTCTAACGAAAAGCTGCGCAAAGGCGTGGGATGGACGCTGGTCGCAATTCTCTCGCCAGTCATTGTACTCATCGCACTTCTGTGTTCTATTGGCTCCGGAGGTGCGGATCACAACAACCAGGCGGTAGCTGCAGCCTTCTATGGCGTGAGTTACTCAACAGAAGTACCCGCAGAATTCCGGTATCATATTGAGGAGATGCGTACCGCTTTTTCTCTTCTGGATTCGGCAATGGCTTCCGTCAATGGGCAAACGGAAAGCGGAAACGGCCTTGACCCGATTCGGATCAAGGCCGTTTTTTATGCCCTCTGCTTTGGCGAGGATGCGCCGTCCGCACGGGCGGCAAGCCGCTTCGTAGAATGCTTCTACACTTGGGAAACCCGTACCCGCACGGTCGATGTCGAGAACGGCGATGGCACGGTTACCAGCACGGTAGAAGAATACACCGTCGCTGTTCCGGTCTCACTGTATCAAGCGTATGCCAATCTGGAAGCAGAGCTTGGCAGGACGATCACAGAGGACGACAAGAGCAATATCAACCACATCTATTCCATGATCGCCGGCGCTGCGGGCGGCGGGAATTACAACGGTGAGTTCCTTCGCGGAGATGGAAGCAGTATCGACTTGGACGTCTCAGCTTTTACCGATCCCAACAGTAAAAACGCCGCTGACCTTGTGACCTACGCTATCCACGCATGGGAATCCGGCTGGGGCTATGTCTGGGGAACCTACGGCGATGTGCTGACCGAATCGCTCTTTGCCTACAAGCTGGAACAGTACCCTGACGGTGTCGGCAGCTACGAAGATTTTATCCGTGCCAACTGGCTGGGCGGCAGGACCACCGACTGCGTGGGACTCATCAAGGGGTACGGTTGGCTGTCCCCGGAAACGATGACCATTGACTATGGCAGCCATGGAATGCCGGATATTGGTGCCAATCAGATGTACTACAGCGCCACAGAGTCCGGCACCATCGATACCATGCCGGATATTCCCGGCCTTGCCGTTTGGCATGACGGGCACATCGGCGTTTACATTGGCGGCGGTCAGGTCATCGAGGCTATGGGTACCAAGTACGGTGTGGTGAAAACGGAACTGGCGAACCGTGGTTGGACGCACTGGCTGAAAATTCCGTATATCAATTATGACTGAGGAGGTACAACATGAAAAAAGTAAATATCACTCTCACCTTTGACGATGACAAGCTGGACGCGCTGGAGTTCTCGCTCCGCAAGGAACACTCCTCCGTGCAGGCCCGCATGGACGATGCGCTCAAGCAGCTCTATGAGCAGACGGTGCCGGAAGCTGTGCGGGAGTATCTGGACAGCAAGGCTGTCCCTGCTCCCAAGCCCAAGCGCACTGCCAAATCTGCCGCACCCAAAACGCCGAATAGTGAGCCGAAGGCCATGGCAGCCGTGGTGAAGGAGGGCAACTGATATGTCACAGCAAGAAGAAATCGTTCTGTGGATCGACCAGCGATGGAAAAGGGCCATTGAGAAACATCTCAATGATGAAACTTTGCAGGAGCATCTGGAGAATGTGCTGGATGAGCTTTGCAATCAGCTTCCGGAACGGGAGTATGAGCGCATCAGCCGTGCAATCCAATCGGAAGCTGCCGCACAGCGCGCAGAGGAGGAAGCAGCCCGCACTTATGCGGCCTACCATGTGACGGAGCGTGGTCAAGAATGGTACTTCAAAACCTCGCCCGGTGAGGAGCTGTTGACGGTCGGGAAAAAGCTGCGCAGTTACATCACCAGCGAGAAAGCTGCTGTGCCGGATTTGTTTATCAAAATGTTTGCAGGCGGTCGTCCCATCGCCGCGGAGGAATACAATGCGCTGACCGCTGTACGCATGGAGAACACCGGAAAGGTACGCGGTGTGTTCGATGTGAACTTCGACAAGCGTGAGTTCTCCGCTGTTCACATTATGGATGGCTGGCAGACTTGGGCGATGCGGGATGTGTCCGTGGCGGCATACCATGCAACGAGGTCGTACTTTGCTTCGGCAGATGAGCAGTGGCGCAAACTGCTGAATCATCTGAATGGCAAAGAGATCACCTCGGCAGGGCATCTCTCTGCGCAGAATTTTTCTTTCGGTGAGGAGATTATCGAATCGGACGGAAAGCTCAACTTTTATCTGCAGGCGGACTTCGATGTGGATGCTGCCTTCGGTACATTTGTCTGCACCGATCAGAACGATGACTGGCTCAACATCTACGCTAACTATGACGTGGAGCAGGATCGTCTGTGCAACACACTGGATCTGAACCTCTGCAAGGGAGACGGTTCGGAAGAAGACTGGAGTTACCCTCTCAACGCAGCCGAACAGGAAGTCCTGCTCTGCAAGATGGAGGCGTTCTGCCAGCAGCAGACCGGCATGAGCCTGCACGAGTACGCCCGACAGCTTCGGGACAGTGAAACGCAGGCTCCTGAGATGCAGATGTAACCGCCGTGTCCGCCCCTGTGGGCCGCTGTGTGCGCTTTTTACAGGTAGCCCGAGCGAGTATCCCACCGTGGGGATTTGGGTGGGCTTTGAACCGCTTTGTGGGGATATCGGCATCTGACGAAAGAAAAGCAGGAGAAAGAGCCGGGGACAAAGCACCCCGGCTCGAACCACTTCTGCCCGCAGTGCGGGCAGTTTTCGGCTTTTTAGGCTGGGGACAAAATAGTGCCTTGCGGGGCGGCTTGGACCCTATAAACCGGAAAATCCCCGTGTGACAAGGGGTTCCAGCGGGGACAACACAGAAATAAGGAGGAATTTATCAATGGAACACAACGACAAGATCAAAAAGGCTTTCTGGATCACTGAGGATATGGACAGAGAGATCGATGCACACCTGAAGCAGGATAACTGCAGCAGCCGAAGCGAGTTTGTGATGAACGCGCTCAAGTTCTATGTCGGCTACTTGAACACGAAGAACGCCAGTGCATTTCTGCCTGAAGTACTCTCCGCAACGCTGACCGGAACGCTGGACGGTTTCGCAGGCCGCATCAGTTCTCTGCTTTTCAAGCAGGGCGTGGACATCAACCTGATGGCGCAGATCATCGCCTATGATACCGACATTGATGAAGGAGCATATGAGCGACTGCGCGGCAAGGCCATCCGTGATATGAAGCGGACCAATGGCCGTATATCCTTCAAGGATGCAATGGACTTTCAGAAATCGGTGTAAGCGATGGCGAAGCTCGTACAGAAGAGCGGCTATATCAAATCTGGGAAAGCGGGCGGGTACATGCGCTACATTGCTACCCGTGAAGGAGTGGAGAGGTTGGCCGGAAACGGTGCGGTCACAAAAGGTCAGCGTGAGCTTATTCAGAAACTGCTCACGGACTTTCCGGATGCGGTGGATCTGTTTGAGTACGAGGACTACTGCAAAACGCCGACGCTTGGTACGGCTTCCGCATTTATCAGTATGGCACTGGATGCTAACCTTCACGAAATAGACTCGGAGAGCGGATACATGCAGTACATTGCTACCCGTCCCCGTGTGCAGAAGCGAGGTACTCATGGCCTGTTCAGTTCTGCCACTGCCGTAGATCTCGCCTCGGCAATATCAGAGCTGGAAGCGCATGAGGGAAATGTGTGGACCATCATCTACTCTCTGCGTCGTGAGGATGCTGATCGTTTGGAATACGACAACGCCGATGCGTGGCGCGCGCTCCTCATGGAGAACGCACCGACGCTGGCAAAGTCAATGAAAATATCGCTCGATAACTTCCACTGGTATGCCGCCTTCCATGACGAAGGGCATCACCCTCACATTCACATGATGGTCTGGTCGGATGATCCGAAGGAAGGCTTCCTGACTAAGGATGGAATCGCGGCCATGCGATCCAAGCTGACCGATGCCATCTTCCGGGATGAGATGCAGCAAATCTATGAGCGCAAGGATGTGGCCTACTCAGACTTGGTGGAGGCAGCGCAGAATGCCATGCGGGAAATGATCAGCCGGATGCAGCACCAGATCTGCGACAGCCCGATCATCGCGGACAACATGCGTCAGCTTGTGCAGGCACTGGAAACGACTACCGGAAAGAAACAGTACGGCTATCTCAAGAAGCCGCTGAAGCAGCTCGTCGATACCATCGTGGATGCACTGGCGGAGTTGCCGGAAGTTTCTGAGTGCTATAAGGTATGGAATCAGATCCACGAGGAACTGAACGAGTGCTACGGTCACAGTACCCCGTGGGAACGACTCCCGTTATCCCAACGCAAGGAGTTTCGCAAAATCAAGAACGACATCATCCGGGAGGCCGAGAACATTCGTCTCGGCCTCCCAACCTTTGAGGATGAAAGGATGCAGGATGAGCCGGAGCCGGAAAGTCAGAAGGAGGAGCATCAGTCCTACAGTGTGTACGAGCAGGCGCAGCGCTATCGCGCCGCAAAGGCTGTTCTGCAGGACATCTATGCGCTGGATGCGGAACACACAGAAGCGGTCAAAGCGCTGGAGCAGCTCTGGGAGGAGGGATATACCGTTGCAGCACATCAGCTTGGTAAGTTCTATCGGGATGATCTCTCTACCTTGCGTGACTACGAAAAAGCAGAGCAATGGTTTCGGTGCTCGGCAGAAGCCGGTAATGATTTCTCGGAATACGCCCTCGGGAAGTTGCTCCTCACGCAGAAGCGTACAGTAGAAGCGCTGGGATGGCTGGGAAAGGCCGCAGAACAGGGCAATCAGTTTGCACGGTATCGGCTCGGAAAGTTTTATCTCACCGGTGAGGCCGTGCCGAAGGATGTGGAAAAGGCTCTTGCGTACCTGACAGCCTCCGCTGATCAGGGAAATCAATTTGCGCAGTACACCTTGGGCAAGCTGTATCTCTTGGGGCGGGATGTCCCTCCAGATCATAAGCAGGCCAGAGAATGGCTGATCCGAGCTGCGGCACAGGGTAATGAGTATGCATGTTTTTTCCTCGACCGCTTTGACCAGTTCCGGGATCCGTCTGTTATGCTGGCAGCAACCAAGCTGCTCCACCATATGAGCAGGATATTTCAAAGCAATTCCGTTCCGCCAGGCAACCCGGCGGGGATTCGCATCGACTCCAAACGCCGCAGACGGCTTATGGAGAAACGTATGGCTATGGGTCACAAGGCGGACGACCATGAGGAGCAGACGCAGTATCAGCAGAGTATGTAAAAAAGGAGGACTCCATGTCAAGCTATATTCATTTCACCGAAGAACAGAAACAGCGCGCCGCCGCAGTGGATCTGGAGGAGTTCCTGCGCTGCCGTGGTGAAAAGCTGCTTTCCTCCGGCAGAGAAAAACGTCTTGCCAGTGACCACAGCGTGACCGTCCGAGGCAACGAATGGTATGACCATGCGGAGGAGCGAGGCGGACATGCCGTCAGCTTTGTGCAGCGGTTCTACGGCCTTAGCTACCCGGACGCAGTGACAATGCTGCTGGGCGGTGAACTGGGAACAGCGTATCCCTCTGCCGGGGAACGCACAGAGGAACCTGTGAAACCATTTGCACTGCCGCCCGCCAACAAAGATATGCGCAGAGTGTTTGCGTATCTCATCAAACATCGCAGCATCGCAAGAGATGTGGTGGCGCACTTTGCCAAGGCTGGGCTTCTGTATGAGGATGCCGAATATCACAACGTCGTGTTTGTTGGCACAGATGTGGAAGGTGTCCCTCGCCATGCCCACAAGCGCAGCGCCAACAGCTACGGAAAAGCCTTCCGCTTGAACGTCGAGGGCAGTGATCCACGATACAGCTTCCATTATGTCGGCACAGACAGAAGTCTGTATGTGTTTGAAGCACCCATCGATATGCTGTCCTTCATCACCCTTTATCCGGAGAACTGGCAGCGGCACAGCTATGTAGCCTGCTGTGGAACATCTATTCAGCCGGTATTGCAGATGTTGGAGCAAACGCCGCAGCTCGACACCGTTCTACTTTGTCTCGATAATGATGAAGCTGGCCATCAGGCCAGCCGCCGGATGCGAGAGCAGTTGGAAGTGCGCTATTCCGTGGAGCGCCTGATCCCAGAAAACAAAGACTGGAATGACGATCTGACCCTGAGCGACGAAAACGCTCAGGGCTTTGCTATGAATGAATTGAGGTGAAATGTTGAACGCAAGTATCTGGATACTGATCGCAGCGGGAGCCGCAATGTTCCTTGTCATCGGTGGGCTGTCCATGATGTCTCATCACTATACCCTTGGCAATATCAAATCCCGCACTGTGGGCGATGGGCAGCACGGCACAGCCCGATGGGCCAACGACAAGGAAATCAGGCAGACCTATGCTCATGTGCCCTTCAAGGTCAGAGAGTGGCGCAAAGGACAGAATCTCCCCACGGAGCAGGGATTGATCCTCGGTTGCAAGGGGCAACCGCAGGAGCTCACCGCACTGGTAGACAGTGATGATATTCACTGCCTTATGATCGGCGCCAGCGGTATTGGCAAGACCGCATTTTTCCTGTACCCCAATCTGGAATATGCCTGCGCCTCCGGCATGAGTTGGCTGGCGCTGGACAGCAAGGGTGACCTGGCCCGAAATTACGGTACGATTGCAAAAAACTGCTATGGCTACAATGTATCTGTTATTGACCTGCGAAATCCCACTCGCTCAGATGGCAACAATCTGCTGACATTGGTCAACCGCTACATGGATATCGCAAGAAAAGATCCCAAGAACCTGGCGGCTCGAGCCAAGGCGGAGAAGTACGCCAAGATTCTTGCCAAAACCATTGTTAACCCCGATGGTGATGACAGCAATCGCGGACAGAACGCCTTTTTCTATGATGCGGCGGAGGGATTGCTCACTTCGGTCATTCTGATGTTGGCGGAGTTTCTGCCGCCGGATCAGGAGCATCCACAGGAACGCCGGCACATCGTCTCTGTCTTCAAGCTGGTGCAGGATCTGCTGGAACCCAGCAAGGTAAAAGGCAAGAGTCACTTCCAGCTCCTGATGAGTAAGCTACCGCCTGACCACAAGGCCAGATGGTTTGCAGGTGCTGCACTCAACAGTGCGGAGCAGGCCATGGCCTCTGTCATGTCCACGGTGCTTTCTCGCCTCAATGCGTTTCTGGACTCGGAGCTGGAGCAGGTGCTCTGCTTCGACAGCGCCATTGATGCAGAGAAATTTGCCTCTGAAAAGTCTGCCATCTTTCTCATTCTTCCGGAGGAGGACACCACCAAAAACTTCATGGCGGGCTTGATGATTCAAAATCTGAGCCGTGAACTGTTTGCTGTGGCGGATGAAAACGGTGGAAAGCTGCAAAGCCGCGTGGTACTGTTTTGCGATGAGTTCGGCACCATGCCGCCCTTTGATGTCCTTCCGCTGTTCTCCGCGGGCCGTTCCCGCCACCTGACGTTGGTGCCGATCATTCAGTCTTTGGCACAGCTTGAAAAGAACTACGGAAAAGAAGGGAGTGAAATTATTCAGGACAACTGCCAGGATACCATCTTCGGTGGCTTCGCACCAAACAGTCAGACAGCGGAAGTGCTATCCAAGGCGCTCGGAAACCGCACTGTCCTATCCGGATCGGTGAGCCGTGGAAAAAACGATCCCAGCCAAAGTCTGCAGATGATGGAACGTCCGCTGCTGACGCCAGATGAGCTGAAGTCTATTCCCAAGGGAAATTTTATTGTCCAAAAGACAGGACAGCATCCCATGCGTACCCGCCTGCGGCTTTTTCTGGAATGGGGCATCACCTTCGAGGAGCCCTATATTGTTCCGGAGCGGGCAGATCGCGCGGTAGCCTATGCAAACCGTGAGGATCTGGAGCGAAATCTTCCACAATCAAGCAAGGCGGAGAATGCAGATATGCGTGGAGCCTATGCCGTTTCCGGACGCGGCGGCATTGCCCATGAGCCTGCCGTAGAGAAGCCCCGGCGCAGGGGCGGCAAGCAGATGAAAACTTACGGTGAGGAGGATCTATGAGTTACTTTGGAACAATTTACGCCGACACCGAACTGCCCTCCAGAGCGAGGGCAGTTTATATGTATCTGCGTGACCGCGCAGACAGCGAGGGCAAATGCTGGCCAGGAATCAAGACGATTGCGTCCGACATGAGCTTGTCCCGTTCCACGGTCAAGCGGGCATTGACGGATCTGGAGCAGCACGGATATTTGCAAAAGATCCCGCGCTATCGTGATAACGGCAGCAGTACATCCAATCTGTATTCCGTGCAGTAGGGCCGCAGAAAGGCGCAGCCCTCCGCCAAGGGAGGACTGCGCCTATTTGCTGGACCCAGGGGAGGTTCATGATGGACCTCCCAGAAGGACTCAATCTATCGGAGATTTAACACAGAGAAAGAACAGTAGTAGAGTTACTTCTCAGAATCCGTAAGATCGTTGATTTGCTCAGAAAAAAGTGATGTGTTGAGAAGATCGGATGGTGCGATCATTAATGCGTCTGCAAGGTTGAATAGTGTCTCCAAGGAAAAGCTTCTGATCATGTTAGGCGCTTCAATGGCGCTTAGATGAGAGCGGCTCATATTAGCCTTCTCTGCCAGTTGATCCTGAGACATACCACGTAATTTGCGCAGAGTTGAAATTGCAATACCAAGCTGGATAAAACGGTCTCTGTTCTTAAAGCTAACGCCTTCCTTGCTCATAAAAATGCCGCCCCTTTCTGGATAAAATTATATCTTGCCCGGCATTTTTTATCCGCTCTATAAAAAGAGCTATTGACTTATTTATAGAGCATTATATAATTAAAAAGAGCAGAACGACGATTTATAAAGCGAGATGAGATAGCGGCGGAAGACGTTATTGAATCAGCAGGCTGGAAAAACAAAAGGAGATTTCCGCAATGCGAAAATCTCCTGAGCTACAACAGATTACCAAGTCATTTTCATGGAGTTTGCCACTCCACGGGAAAGCTAAACCCTATTTTTCTTCTGTATTATAGCATATTGCACATTGAAATGCAATTGCCTCAGCGGCGAAATGGAAGGAAAAAGTGTGATTTTATCAGCGCACGGCAATATTTGTCGAAGAAATACCTTGATTTGAAAGTTTAGCGCAGTCAAACCGGCAGTCTGGATGGATTTAAAATAAGATCCACACCCAATATGATCACTGCACAAGGAGGAATTACGAAATGGCAAAGGGTGAGAATATCTTCAGACGGCGGGATGGTCGCTGGGAAGCTCGCTATAGCAAAGGGCGCGAGCTATCTGGAAAAATCAAGTATGGATACTGCTATGGAAAAACATACCGTGAGGCCAAAGAGAAAGCAGAAAAGTGCAAAGCGGCGTTAGCAAGCGGAAATCCCTTGCCAACATCCAGGACTCCAAATCTGTTTTCCGCCTATTGTATGGGGTGGCTTCACGCAAAGAAAAGCAAGGTGAAAGAATCAACATATATCAAGTATAGCATAGTAGTTGAAAAGCACATCATTCCCAAGCTTGGTGATTGCTGCCCTTTGGGATTTACTACGGAACTGATGGACGATTTCATCAGAGAATTGCAGTTTGAAGATGAGCTGGCACCAAAGACCGTACATGATATTCTGGTCGTGCTGCACGGGATATTAAAGTTCACTGCTTCAAAGTGCAAGGGAGTCTTTCCTACCGTGGAGATCAACTATCCGAAGATAGGAAAAAAGGAAATGCGCGTTTTGTCCAGAGAGGAACAGGCGCGCTTCATTTCCTACCTGCAAAAGGATTTGGATCCATGCAGATTTGGTATCTTGCTGGCGTTGTGTACAGGCATCCGAATCGGTGAACTCTGTGCGTTGCGTTGGGAATACGTTTCTACAAGAGATAAAGCAATCAAAATTGTAGAGACGCTGCAACGGCTGCGTGACACCAGCGCATCACAGAATGCTCGAACGAGAATCGTAATCGGTCCACCCAAAAGCGATACCTCCGTGCGAACGATCCCTATGACGGAATACGCGGCTGGGCTTTGCAGGCACATGAAGCCGCAAAGTTCAGCCGCATATGTTTTGACCGGAACGGACGCATTCATGGAGCCACGGGTATTGCAGTATCGATTGGAAAAGTACACGCAGGCATGTGGCCTGGAGGGGGTGCATTTTCATACACTTCGCCACACATTTGCGACACGTGCCGTTGAGGTCGGCTTTGAGATCAAATCGCTGTCCGAAATCCTGGGCCATGCCTCTGTCACAATCACGCTGGACCGATACGTGCATTCTTCGCTGGAATTGAAAAGGGACAATATGCAAAAGCTGAATGCTGCAGGGATGTAATCTCTGCGCAGTCAAGAATCAGTGTTATCAGATGATATCAAATCAGAAAAAGCCTTGCTGTGCGGGGCTTTTTCTTTGCTTTTGTAGCAGAGTGGCAAACTCCATGAAAATTCCGATTGTGGATCAGCAAATCATTCGCAGTAATAAAAATGATTTGCTTTTTTCTTGGACACAACATAGTGGGCACTCACTCAGTAATAACATCATGTACCATAAATGAGGTAATCGAATGAAGAGGGAACGGAATGCAAAGCAAGCTTTTATTGAGGGGACAGTTCGTGTTGTGGCCAGGGATGGATTAGACAAAACGACAACGAAAGCAATCGCAACAGAAGCTGGCCTGAGCGAGGCATATATCTATCGCTGCTTTGAGAGCAAAGAGGCGCTGCTGTGTGCTGCCTTCCACATGGAAGATGTCGCTTTCGCATATTTTCTCAAGCAAAACCTCGTGGGCATGCATATACAGAATGCTCCATGGAAGGACAGAGCGTTTCAACTGTGGTCAGCAAGCTGGAGGTTCATTCTTGGAAGGAAGGATGACTGCCTCTTTTACCTTCGATACTACTATTCTGCGAATTGCCGCACTTATGCATACGAGGAGCATCTCCAATGTTTTCAGGAGCTATTTGCAGCGGTGGAACAGACTTTCAAACCGGAAGCCAATGTCAACATGCTACTTCATCAGGTTTTTGACACGATGCTGTCTTTTGCCGCAAGAGTGCTTGGCGGCGAAATGCCGGATGATGATGCGACCACGCAGTGGGCATTTGAACAGATATACAGCTTTGTTGTACCTAACGTTCGTGAAGAGCTTTTGATCCCACCTGGCTCAACACCGGCCTGACGGTGCAGCTACTTAGAGATTAAGAGTGTAGGGATGTGGGATATATGGCGTCAACAGCGACCGGCTGTTTGGCAGAGAAAAGCTCTGCCGATGTGATCATTCAGATAGCAAAGCCTGTACTGCGGCAGAAGAAGCTGTTCCTGCTAACGAAGCGTGTTTTTGACATAGTATGCTCCTTTTTGGGCCTGCTGATTTTAGCAATCCCGATGATGATCATTGCACTGATTGTCACCATAGACTCACCAGGCGCTCCGATTTTTAAGCAGGAGCGGCTCGGCATCAATGGGAAGCCGTTTATGATCTATAAATTCAGATCCATGTGCCTTGATGCGGAGGAAAACGGCCCACAGTGGGCGGATGAACAGGATCCAAGATGCACGCACTTTGGCCAAATCCTTCGGCGCACTCGGCTGGACGAGCTTCCCCAGCTTTATAACATCCTGCGAGGCGACATGAGCTTCGTTGGCCCACGGCCGGAGCGTGCCTATTTCTACAGAGAATTTGAGAAATATATTCCAGGCTTCTCCAACCGCCTGCTGGTCACGCCGGGGCTGACCGGGTATGCACAGGTAAACGGCGGATACTCACTAAAACCGGAAGAAAAAATCATCTACGATATGGAATACATTGAACGCCAATCCATCATCCTTGATATCAGGTGCCTCTTAAAGACTGTACATATCGTTTTTTCTCATGAGGGTGCCAGGTGATATTTGTGCGTTAGGGTTCTTAAACCGGAATAAGAAAAAAGTAAGAGAGATCGTGAAAAAATGAAACGTGACATCCTTTTCCTCTGCCAATTTTTCTATCCAGAATATAACTCCTCCGCAACACTCCCTTTTGATACTGCCAGTTATTTGGCGCAAAACGGATACTCTGTCGGTGCCTTGTGCGGCTACCCAAGGGAATATAACACCAGCGGTGAGGTTCCAGTTAGAGAGACGAAGGATGGCGTTTCCATTCACCGGCTTCACTATATGCAGCTCAGCCGACACAGTAGGCTTGGAAGACTGATCAACTATTTTTCTCTTACACTCTCGGTCTTGCTCCATATTTTCGAAATTAAGGACTACCAAGCGGTCATTGTCTATTCGAATCCACCGGTACTTCCTATTGCTGCAATTTTGGCCAATAGACTCTTTAAAACGAAAATCATCTTTGTGTCCTACGATGTTTATCCGGAAGTCGCTTATGCCTCGGGTAGTCTGAGAGAAGGCAGCACCGTTTCAAGCGTGATGCAGCGAATAAACAGAAGCCTCTTCCAACGCGCTGAATCTGTCGTGGCATTGACCGATGAGATGCGGGAATACCTTCTTGACCATCGACCTGAGCTTTCTGCGAATCGCGTTGTCACCATTTCCAATTGGGCGCATGAAGCAGCAGATGGCAGCAAGTCCGCAGCACGGGCTGAACTGGGATATACAGATGAGGACTTTATCGTTGCCTACTTTGGCAATATCGGTATTTGTCAGGACGAAACAGCCTTGATTCAGGCAATGAATCAATTGGCGGATCACAAGAATATCAAATTTTTAATTGCTGGGCACGGAAACAAGATGCCATCAGTCCGACAGGCGGCAGAACGGCTTCCCAATGTCCGGATCTGCGATTTCCTCACAGGAACTGCTTTTGAGCATGCAGTCGCTGCCAGTTCCTGCGGCATTGTCAGTCTCGAACAGGGGCTGACCGGTATGTGTGCCCCCAGTAAATATTATAGCTATCTGCAGGGCGGTTTGCCAATTCTGGCTATCGCGGAACAGAGCTCCTACTTATCAAAGGAAGCTTTACATTCTGAAATCGGGCTATGTTCAGATGTGGGAAATGGTGTGCAGCTCACCCAGAATATCTTGAAACTGTATCGGAACCCGGAACTGTGCAAAAAAATGTTAGACAATGCAGTGAGACTCTACACAGAAAAGTATGCCAGGGGCATCGGTCTAAGCAAGTATGCCGCCTTGGTTAAGAACGTATTACGCACGGCCAACTAAGGAATTGCTTTTCATGAAATATCTATTCATTAACTCTGTCTATGGATTTGGAAGTACAGGCAGAATTATCGCAGATAAATGTGAACAGCTCAAAAATGAGGGACATGAATGTGCTGCCGCATATGGAAGAACATGTGCAGATAACGGTGCGGCACAATTGATTCGAATCGGTACAAAGCCGGATTATCTGTTTCACGCAGGAATTACGCGCTTATTCGATTTGAATGGGTACGGCTCCAGAGCAGCAACACAGCGATTACTTTCACAAATCGAGCATTTTCAGCCGGATGTGATTTGGCTGCACAATCTGCATGGCTACTATTTAAATATTGAACTGCTCTTCAAATGGTTGAAAAAGCATTCTCAGATCAAAATCCTTTGGACGCTTCACGATTGCTGGGCATTTACCGGACACTGTGCTCATTTCAGCGCCGCAAAATGTGACCGCTGGAAATCCGGCTGCGGAGATTGTCCACAGTTGAAGGCATATCCCAAAACATATGGGGCGGATCACACGCAGAGGAACTACCGGCAGAAACAGGTGTGTTTTACTGGCTTGGCAAACTTAACGATCATTGTTCCATCAGAGTGGTTAGCCCGGACAGTGAAGCAAAGCTTCTTAAAAGAATACCCTGTTGAGGTATTACATAATCAGATTGATAAAAGCCTGTTCAAGCCAACGCCAAGTGGTTTCCGAAAGCAATACGGATTGGATGGGAAAACAGTTGTTCTGGGTGCAGCCAGCGTTTGGGATAAGGAGAAAGGACTGCTCGATTTTTGCCGACTGCGGGAAAAGCTGGACAGCCAATTTGCAATCGTCTTGGTAGGCGTGACGGAAAAGCAGAAAAGTAGGCTCTTGCCAGGAATCCTGGCCCTACCCCGTACAGCCAATCCCGGAGAGTTGGCCGAAATATACAGTGCAGCAGACGTGTTCGTCAATCCTACGCACCAGGATACATACCCGACGGTGAACTTGGAAGCCAGAGCCTGCGGGACGCCAGTTATCACCTATGATGTCGGTGGCAGCCCTGAGAGTGCGGGTGGAAAGTACATTGTAAAAGAAAATGATATTGACGGGCTGGCAGAGCAAATTTATAAACTGACGGAACGAGAAGCGGTGGAGCTATCTGTATGATTATTTTGGGACCATTGTTCCCAGAGAAACGGGAACAGGAAATTATATCCGCATCAAAACGAGGCGTCTCCAATGCGGCGAATAACTTTCAATGGAATCTGATTAAGGGAATCCATACGAATACAGATGAACCGCTGATTGTTATCAATGCCTTACCGGTTGGAACATGGCCTAAAAACTTCAAAATCTTTCACCTGAAAGATAAAGACTGGTCCTGTGGGAGCATAGTCGGCCATGAGGTCGGCTGTTGGAATATCCCGCTCGTAAAACAATTCATACGAATGAGGAAGGTACGAGCGTGGCTGAAGAAGTATCCACGTGAATCAGAACTCCTGATTTTCACAGCATATCTTCCGTTTTTGTGGGCTGTCAACAAACTGAAGCCCGAATACAAAGTAACGGCAGTGATTACGGATATTCCCGAGTTTTATGATATGCACCAGGTTTCTGTATTCAGGAAACTTTTGCGGAGAATCCACTGCAAAATTGTTTATCACTTTATGGCAAGGGTAGATCGTTTCATCCTCCTGACGGAACAAATGGCTGTGCCTTTGCATGTAGGCAATCGCCCATACCTCGTGATGGAGGGAATGTGCGGGGATGTTGCAGATGAACCGCCGGTTTCAAAGCCTCAACCATTTTCCATGCTATATACAGGACGGTTGAACCGGCGCTATGGCCTTGAATTACTCCTTCAAGCGATGAAGGAATTGCAGGATCCTAATATTGAATTGTGGCTGTGCGGCTCCGGGGAAATGGAGGAAGAAATTCGCACGTATGCAGCACAGGATTCCCGTATTCGCTTTTTCGGCTTTTTACCACATGAGGAAGCGGTGCAGCTGCAGAAGCAAGCAACCGTGCTTGTCAACCCCAGAACCAATCAGGGTGAATACACGAAATACAGCTTTCCCTCCAAGACCATGGAGTATATGGCATCCGGCCATCCGGTCATGATGTTTCGTCTGGATGGGATACCCGGAGAGTATGATCCATTCTTAACTTATATTCCAGAGGAGAGCGCTGCTTCCATTCGGGATACGGTGGAATCTCTCAGGAAATTAAGCCCGTCAGAGCTGAATGCGATGGGCGCGAGAGGGAGAGAGTTTGTGCTGAAGAATAAAAATCGAAATGTGCAAATGCGCCGGGTCCTGGACTTCATTCATAAGGAGCAACGCGACGCATGACAATTGTACCTCTGTTCCTGCTGACGCTCGGTGCGATCAATTGGGGATATGCATATCCGCTGGTGTTCCTGTTTGTAGCTCTGCTGCGGCAGCGAATGCTTGGCAGAGAAATCTATTTTAACTTCTTGTATGCGCCAGGCTTTTGGCTGCTGCTGTCTGCAGGCATGACATATGCCTTGATTGGAATGCGGACGATCTCGGGTGTGTACCACCATGGAATTCTGCCAGTCGTCGCATTCGCAATCGGTTGGCTCATCGCTGAGGGAAGTTCTGATAAACAAATCCGAGATGGCATTTTGGCGCTGGCAGCCGGATTTGGAACTTACGCAACCTTGAATATGCTGGTCAACATCGGAAATAACCGATACCGTTTGATTGATTTCTGGACAGGTACATATCGAGCTGCAACGGGATCCGGCGCACTAAATACGCTGCCGATCTCAGTTACCCCCTATGCGGTGAAGTTCGAGAAAAGGCTCCCGGTAAAGATCCTGTTCCTTGCGTTGTTTCTTGCCACAATTCAGTACATGTTCATGCTGGGAACACGAACACAATTCGCAATTTTTCTGCTGATCGTGATTCTTGCCGCACTGCAATTCGCATACAGCGAGCAAGGCATTGCCGGAGTTTTGAAATGTATTGGAATCATGGCCGCTATCAGCCTGATTGCGTTTCTGCTCTACCATTTCAATGTCTTGTCCATAAGGGATTATATCCTGAGTACAAATCTGGCGGCACGCTATGAGCGGCGGGCATCCTTAGAAAATTCGGATTCTTTCCGCTTTCAAAGCTTTTGGATCGGACTGCGTGAATTAATTCAGTACCCGATGGGCGGCCGAGCCAGTCAGATATATCGCCATAACATGTGGTTGGATGTTGGCAGAGTTTCAGGAATCATTCCATTTTGCTTGCTGTTGATTTATTCCATTAAAAACTTTGCCAATGTGACGGTGATATGGAAGAGCAAACAAATTCTTCCGTCACTGCGATACCTTCTTCTGTTCCTGTATATCGGCGCATACGTCAATTGCTCTGTTGAACCAATTTGGGAAGGTGCATTGAACTTCTTCCTTGCTCTGTGCGTAGTGGATGGAATGGTCAGTGCAATGATGAGGAGATTAGAGAATGACCCCAATCCAGAAGAAAGTGCTCCAGATACTTCAAAGCTTCATGCAGATCTGTGATCAGCTGCAGTTGAAATACTTTTTAGTATGCGGCAGTGCGCTGGGGGCGGTTAAGTATGGCGGCTTTGTCCCTTGGGATGATGATGTCGATGTCGCGTTATTTCGCAATGATTATGAACGCTTCTGCAAGGAAGCTCCGGCTTTGCTTCCGGAACAGCTCTTCCTTCAAAACTTTCAATCAGACCCTGCATTTCCCGCAATCTACAGCAAGCTGAGGAATTCAGAAACGACCTGCATTGAGGAAAGTATCGCGGCACTTCCAATCAACCATGGAATCAGCATTGACATTTTCCCTCTGGATGGGTACCCGAAAGATAAAAAAGAGCAGGAACGACTGGAGCGCAAGAAAGCCTGGTTTGCCAGAAAGCTATCCATTCCCTGTGTTCGTCCTGAGCGATGGAAAGAAGCGGTTGTGAATCCGCTGCGAGCTTTGGGCTTTGGTAAAAACACCGCACAAACTGCTGCGGCCTATACAGCATTGATCTCTGCATGGCCGGTAGAATCCTCGAATGTCATCGCAAATCACGGAAACTGGCAAGGCCGTTTGGAATACCACAGAAAAGAAATATATGGCGATGGCAGCTACGGCATATTCGAGGGGCTTCCTGTCCGGCTTCCGGAAGACTGTGATGCGTATCTGAAGCAGAAGTATGGTGACTATTGGCAAGATCCACCGCCAGATAAGCAAAGAAGCCATCACAGATACTTGAAATTAGATACCGAGCGTCCATACACGGAATACTTGTGATTTTAGGGCACACGCCCTGAAGAATATAGCAAAATCAAAAATAAAGGAAGGTTATGGAATGAAAAGAAAGACACCAGTCAAACTGATAGGCTATTTGTTATGCGTTGCACTTTTGTGTGGCCTATTGGCCGGATGCGGCAATGACAAAGTGCAGAAAGAGCAGAATGATAATGTTTCTGCAGATACGATTCCAGAAGATGTAGTCGTTCATACAGACTACGGTGATCTGCATTATCCGGATCGTTGGCAGGAGTATGTTACCATTCGCCAGGAGCAGAACGGAAACACGATTGCGGTTACCTTTGAAACCAAGAGCGGAGAAGAAACCTATGAATTGTTCAAGGTTTTAATTGGTGATGACAGCAGCGAGGTTGTCGGCAGCCTGACGGATGACACAGGAGCCCAGCGAAATGTTTATCTGCATGTAGATGAACTGCCTGCCGACTCTGGCTTGGACGAGACAGAGCAGACCCGCTTCTACGCAATGCAGGAGGACTTAAATTATCTGATCGATAATTTAAAATAAATGTAAGGAGAAACTGTCATGGCGAGAGGAACAATGAAAAGGTATCTGTCAATGTGCCTTGTCGTCGTCATGCTGCTGACAACGCTGCTGCCTGTTGGCGCGTATGCGGCAGATGACTCGGCAATTGAGGATACCACCACAAACTATGAAGAACCTGTTGCTTCTGAACTCGAGGATATCTCCATTGAACTGGAAGACCAGGAATCGGAGCAGGCGGATGACACAGCTGCTGTCACTGAGATTTCAGACTATGCGACATTCCTTTCCTGCTTCAAGGTTCTGGAGGGCTATGCCCAGACCTATGCGGAAGAAAATGCTGGTGAGAATGCCAATGCGCTGATCATCAACTATATCCGTACAGGCGTGGAGCGGTACACCTCCGGCACTTGGGAAATGGTCTGCGGCAAAGAGAATACTGCCTTTACCGCCTATGTTTCCGAGCAGGATACCGCGAACAACACCTCGGCTTCTGCACTGAAGAACTTGGGCAATTTCACATTGCCCAATGGCAATAAAGTTGACCTTGGCCATGTGTTTGGCGCAATGGATGTGGCTAATTACGCCAAGGTGCAGGGCATGACGGATGCTGTTGTTCAGGCTCGTGCCGACATGGGCAGTTGGGCCGGTGACATTACGGATCTGATGTACTGCGCCGAAAACGTGGATATCGCTGACAAGGTAGATACCACGGAGACTGATGTCGATACACTTGCTGCCAACATTCGCGCAAGATACCTCGGCGTGGATTACGGCACGCTCAACAGTGTGGATCACTCCTTCACCGACACGGACCTCTATGGCGACATGGATGCGTTCTATCTCACAACGGAGATGAATCGCGGCGGTGTGGCTCTGAGTACGATCATCGAGAACTACTTCACCGCAGGGCTTACAGATGCAAGCCGTGCTTCCTACTTCCTGACTAACCGTCTGGGCGGCATGGTCACCAAGGACGGTATCCGGAGCAAAGTCCTGAGCACCTATACCGGCAATACTCTGATTGGTGCGCTGGAGAGCTCCTATTCTCTGACTGACCTTTCCAATTATGAGACGCTGCGTAAAGCGTGCTGCTACGCTTTTGCGGATTACCTCTTTGACCTTGCAGGTGACCCCAACGGCACCGACCCGGTTGACCCTGATCCCGAACCCGACCCGGAGCCGGATGATGCATACTACTCTGTGTTCTCTTCGGATACGACAACAGTCGCTCCCGGCGTGACGCAGACGATCAACTATGCGCTGACCAAGGACGACAAGCAGATCGTTTACTACATTGCCACGGCGGATATCGCCCGAGAGGATGTGAGCATCCACGCCAATTATCACGCCAACGATCCGAGCCAGGGCTGGGCCATGTCCCGTGTATCTGACCAGATGGCGGCGGCCCAGAAGCGGCATTCCGATCCGTCCGATGCGGCGAATTATGTGGAGCATTACAATGCCGTGGTCGGCGTGAATGCGGACTTCTACAACATGACGACCGGCGCTCCCAGCGGCGCGCTGGTCATGGAGGGTGTCGAATACCACAGCGGCGCATCGGCGAACTTCTTTGCAATCCTGAAGGATGGAACCGCCATGATCGGCAGCTCCAGCGATTACGCAGCCTATAAAGGCCAAATCCAAGAGGCTGTCGGCGGCAGCGTTTATCTGGTCAAGGATGGAAAGTCCGTCGTGACCAGCGCAGCAGACTATTATAACAGCCGTCATTCCCGCACCTGTGTGGGTATCACCGCTGAGGGCAATGTTGTCTTGATGGTGCTGGACGGCCGTCAGGAACCCTTCTCCGCCGGCGGCAGTGCTGAAGAACTGGCACAGATCATGCTGGACGCAGGCTGTGTGACCGCAATCAATCTGGACGGTGGCGGTTCCACTACCTTCGTAGCGAAGCAGGAAGGCAGCGATACGCTCACGGTCGTGAATCGGCCTTCTGATGGCTATGAGCGTTCCGTCAGCTCCTCTCTGATGGTGGTCTCCACGGCCCCTGCCTCCACGGAGTTCGATCATGCCCTGATCACCTCCGCTTATGATTACTTGACGAGCGGCGCCGCAGTCCGCTTGATCGCTTCCGGTGTCAGTGTGTCCGGCAGCGCGGCGGAACTCCCTGCCGATATCACATGGAAGTCCGCGGATGAAACCATCGGTACCGTCTCTGAAGATGGTGTTTTCACCGCCGTCAAGAAAGGCAGCGTGGAAATTCAGCTCCTGTCCGGTGACACGGTGATCGGCAGCAAGACGCTTACCGTGGTCGAGCCGAATGGCCTGAAATTCTCCAAAACGAGCATCAACGCCATTTACGGAGATTCGGTACGCCTTCCTCTGGTTGCAACCTATAACGAGAATCCCGTCGCTGTGTGCGCAGGCGATATCACATTTGAACTGAGCAACAGCGCAGCAGGTACTGTGGAAGCTGCGAACAATGGCTTTGCCTTTACCGGCAGCGAGGAGTCCGGTCTGCGCAATGTGACCATCACGGCCATGATCACGCGGGACTACTCCATCAGTGCCACGATCAAGGTCGCTATGTACAGTGCCAATCAGGCGATTTTCGACTTTGACAACGCCACAAGCGGCGACAGAACCTTCGCATGGACAAGAGATGTCTCCAATGCGGAATATCTCCCCGGCGGCGACGGCGAGACAGACCGCTATCATGTGATCGATCCCAGCCAGCCCATGAATGTCACCTATGTCTTTGGACTGGATATGATGACGATCAAGGTGCCTGAAAAGCTGGAGCCGCTTCTGTCCATGGTTGCTGGCGGCGATATTTCCGGCATTACAGCTTGGGATATGCTGCTCCAGCTGGCAGAGCGTGTCAGCTCGAAGACTGAGGTGACGGTGAAGTTCCAGTTTGACCAGAATGTCGCTGTGGACATCTCCAACCTGACGGTGTCGAATGATTACTTCCGTCTTACATCCGCATCCTTGGACGAGAATAATCTGCTCACTGTGAAGTGCAACTTCATCAAGCAGAGCCAGGCCATCGATCCTGACACGGCCAACCCCATCTGCATCCTCAGCGGCGTGAAGCTGTCTGCCAAGGACGGCGCACAGTGGGATGCGGATCAGTGCCTGAGTATCGAGAACTCCGGTTCGGTCGGCTACGATATCTATCTGGGCGCAAATGCACTCTACAGCATGGCCAAGCAGACCTCCTTCCAGGAGCAGTATGGGATCTATCCCTATGAGGAGCCGGAGAATACCACGCACCCCTGCGGCGGTCATTTCTACTGCGAATCGTATCAGGAATTCACGGATCGTTTCATCCTGGACAACGGCTCTTGGTCCGGCTGGAAAACGGTCAACGGTACATCCTACTACTTCGTCGAGAACAACGCCTTGAAGGGAATCCACAAGGTTCCTGGCCTCAACGATGAGAGCAACGAGTATTTCTACCAGTTCAATGAGACGACCGGTGCTTGCGAGGGCAAGGTCACTGGACTGATTGAAGTCGACGGCGCATGGTACTACGCCATCAACGGTGTGGCCAAGTCCGGTTGGTGGAACCTGACGGATGCAGATGGCAACAACAGCTACTACTACTTTGACCCCGAGACTTTCCATGGGCTGAATGGTGAAAACAGCAGCTTCTTCCCCAATGTGACCTATCAATTTGAAAACGGCAAACTGGTGAAGGGTGCATGGCTGGCCACGGACCATGGTAAGCGCTACTATTATGGCCCCGGCTTTGTTCAGGGCAAGTGGTACACCATCGAAGGAAATCTGTATTTCTTCAATCAGGACGGTTATCGCTATGAGGGCCTCCGGTATGTAAAACTGCGCGACAACCATGATGACCCGATTTATTGGTACGACTTTGGAGAAGATGGTATCTGCCATGGCGTATATCAGCACACGGGGCTCTTCTACCTCAATGGAAATACGTATTATACCATCAACGGTATGGTCTGCAATGGCCTGTATCTGGCGGAAGACGGATACTACTATTATTTCGGAAGCGTAGACTACACGGCAGTGAAGAACACCCGTCATTGGGTTTCCTATCCCAATGATACTGGCTTTGCACCGGCATTTTATAGCTTTGATGAAGATGGCCGCATGATCATTGATACGCCCGATCCCTCGAAGGATGGCATTGTGAATGAAGACGGCGAACTGTATTACTATGTCAACGGCGTTCGCTTCTACGCTGGCCTGATTCAGATTGACGGCGATTACTACTATGTAAACAGCTCCTGCAAGGTGGTCACAAACCAGCGCTACTGGGTGTCCAAAACCAATGACCTGCTGCCTGCTGGTTTCTACAACTTCGATGTAGACGGCAAAATGACCGATGCGCCCATTCCGACACCTGACCCCGATCCGGATCCCAATCCTGATCCCGAGGTGAAGAACGGCATCGTCAACGAGAATGGCGAACTGTATTACTATGTCAATGGTGTCAAGACCTACGCTGGCCTGATCCAGGTCGATGGTAACTACTACTATGTGAACAGCTACTGCAAGGTCATCACCAATCAGCGTTACTGGGTGTCTAAGACCAATGATCTGCTGACCGCTGGGTTCTACAACTTTGGTGCAGACGGCAAGATGACCGATGCACCCATTCCGACACCTGACCCCGATCCGGATCCCAATCCTGATCCCGAAGTGAAGAACGGCATCGTCAGCGAGGACGGCGAGCTGTATTACTATGTCAATGGTGTCAAGACCTACGCTGGCCTGATTCAGATCGACGGCGCTTACTACTATGTGAACAGCTACTGCAAGGTCATCACCAGTCAGCGTTACTGGGTGTCCAAGACCAACGATCTGCTCCCCGCTGCATTCTACAACTTTGATGCGGAAGGTAAAATGACCGATGCGCCTATTCCGACACCCGACCCCGATCCGGATCCCAATCCTGATCCCGAGGTGAAGAACGGCATCGTCAGCGAGGATGGCGAATTGTATTACTATGTGGACGGCGTCAAGACCTATGCTGGCTTGATTCAGATTGACGGTGATTACTACTATGTGAACAGCTACTGCAAGGTCATCACCAGTCAGCGTTACTGGGTATCTAAGACCAACAACCTGCTGCCTGCCACATTCTACACCTTTGGTGCAGACGGCAAGATGGTGAGATGACCAAATAAGCCATGGGGTATGGCGTATGTGCGTCATACCCCATGGAGGATACGATTATGAAAAGGAGTACGCTTTGCTTGATCTTGTATTTATCTGGCTGAAAGAGCATTCCCTGATCGTACTCTTACTGCTGGGAACTATTTTCAATGTATTCTGGCTGTACAGGATGCGGCGGCAACTCCAAATGAAATGGTATGCCGTACTGATCCTTTCGGTATTGCATACTGCTATCGGCGTATGCAGTGTGAAAGTCTTTGCTTTTCTGGAAAGCGGCGACATAGGAAACATGAGTCTGTTTGGCGGTGTGTTTTTTATGCCGGCAGCCTACTGGCTGGGAGCCAAGCTTACCAAGCGACCTTACTGCAAAGTGTGCGATGTGTTTACTCCGTGCATGCTTTTTACACTGATGTGTGCTCGGGTCAACTGCATCGTCTCTGGATGCTGCTCCGGCTTAGTTATACCGGGAACGCATTTTCACTTTCCCACAAGGGAAATCGAGATTTTCTATTACATTGTGATGCTGATTCTGCTCGTTCCCAGAGTGAAAAAGAGCAAGAACCCCGGCAGCACTTATCCGCTTTATATGGCATCCTACGGAGCGTTCCGCTTTCTTGATGAATTCTTCCGGACGTCCTCTACGGGGATGCTGTTCCACCTCTCTCATGTCTGGGCAGCCATCGCATTTGCGGCGGGACTCAGCATTTACATAGAAATAAACGCCAGAAATCATCAAAGAAAGAAGGTAATAAAGAAATGAAAAGCACATTGAAGCGATTTCTTTCGCTTGTGCTCTGCATGTGCATGGTCTTAACGCTGTTGCCCAATGTGACCATTACAGCATTCGCAGCCGAAAGTGGCGAAGTAACAGGCTTGAGCAATGAAAACATCGGCTTGAGCTACAGCGGAGACAAGACGGATACTTGGTCTGCCAACGGCACGACAGTCACGGGCTCAATCCAGAGTTCAAGTGGTTGCGGTACAACGCATTACAGTT
Organism: Brotocaccenecus cirricatena; assembly: GCF_020687045.1. NCBI lineage: Bacteria > Bacillati > Bacillota > Clostridia > Eubacteriales > Oscillospiraceae > Brotocaccenecus > Brotocaccenecus cirricatena. Next base: position 22,801 of record NZ_JAJEPW010000012.1, on the reverse strand, counting down.
CGACCCTCACAATTACCAACAAGCGCAGTATTGCTGCGACGTTGAGCTTTGATTATGCAATCGATCCGCAGGGTGGAACGATTCAAGTAGACGGAACCGCCATTACTGCGGGCGGTACATTCTCCAAAGAGCTCGCTGCTGGCGAAAAGGTAAATATATATATCAAGTCCAACAGCACCAGCGCTGCCACCAAGATCACCATGACCAACCTTGCGCTGTCTGCCAACATTGAAGCGACGGCCACTTTCCTACCCGCAGAAAACGGCTCCTATACTGTGGATGGAAAAGCTGTTACCGAGGAGTTCAGCAACACCCAAAATGCGATGAACGCCTATAAACTGGTTGCGACGCCAGATGCTGGCTATCAGTTCCGCGGTTGGTACAACGTGACGACAAATCAATATGTGGGCACGGACACGACCATCTTGCTGAATGTAGAGGCTGACTGCACCCTCACGGCTTTGTTTGCGCCTGAGACCGCTGGCCTTTTTGAAACTGGAGGCCAGGTTTTTGACGAGCTAAATGATGCAATCACATATGCACAGGCAAACAGCATTGAAAAAATCACTCTCCAGAGCAAGACAGCTACGCTCAATCAGAATTATACGATTCCCAGCGGAATCACACTCCTGGTTCCGTTTGATGCGGGCAAAACGCTGTTCACGACAACTCCCACTGCATTGACTCCAGGCCATCAGGCAGCTACGAAAAAGAATGAATTTAGATCGTTGACACTTGCTGAGGGCGTTACTCTCACGGTGGAGGGTGGCCTCAGCGTTGGCGGTCAATATCAATCTGCTTCCGGCGGCTCCAATAGCTATATGTCCGGGGATTACGGTCAGGTTTGGCTGAATGCTGGCAGCAATATCACCGTAAAGAGCGGCGGCAATCTGTACGCTTGGGGCTTTGTCTCCGGTGCGGGCACAGTCACGGTAAAATCCGGTGGTACAGTCTATGAGTGGTATCAGATTCTGGACTTCCGCGGCGGTAGTGCAACAATGGGTATCGGCAATAAGGTCTTTCCCTTCAATCAGTACGATATTCAAAACGTGGAATCAGCAATGACTTTGGAGCAGGGAGCGACAGAAACTGCGTTTGCGGCGGTTTATGCCAGCAGCCGGATCAATACCTCCGCCATTCCCTTTATCGGGGATACCGGCATGTTCAAAATTGTCTCCGGCAGCATGACCAAAATGTATGACGGCACAACGGATCGTATCATTTATACAGTCAATGGTGAAGCTGAAGTCAATAATCTGAACCTGAAGTTGGCCGGTTCTTCTGTCAACTCTAAAAAATATGTTCTGCCTATTACAAATAACATGACGATCAACTTGGCGGAAGACAGTAAATTGACAGTAAACCAGATTGCAGCACTTCTGCCCGGCGTTCAGGCCAACATCGCAAGCGGCGCAGAACTGGTGGTTTCCAACAGTGTTGCCATCTATGTCTATGACCAGGATGAGTGGGGCGGCTATTGTGACACCTATAGCCTGAAATTCAAAGCTGTTGGTTACGCGCCCAGCAAGACCTATAACCGCACTGAAAAAGATCTTGTAGATGCAAAGGTGGATGTCAATGGTACACTGACCGTCAATGGAACCATGTATACCACAGAAAGCGGTGCGGACATCTGCTCCAGCGCCGGTACCGGTGTCTATAACCAGCGGGGTAAACCCGGCACGGAGACCACGACGTATCAGTACACGCAGAGCGGTTCCAGCGTGACGGCACATGACATCCCCATCACCGCCGCTAAGCTGCACAATGCTGACGGCTCTTACGCGGAAACTGCGACCGCAAGCGCTGGCGATATCATTAACTATGTCAATGGCGTTTGGGGCGGCGAAGAGTCCACAGAGCTGACGGTTACCTTTGAAGCCAACGGAAGTGCGGAATATCCGGTCGAAGGCACGATGGCCCCGCAGAGCGTAACCGCAAAGAAGGATACGGCGCTGAATGCAAACACCTTCACTCGTGAAGGCTACAACTTCCTGAACTGGAATACGGTGGCAGATGGTACTGGTGACTCCTATGCGGATGGTGCGACCGTTAATCTGACGGCAGATACCACGCTCTACGCCCAGTGGGAGGACAACCATTCTCTCACCAAGGTGATCAACAAAAAGGATGCCACCTGCACCGAGGATGGCTACACCGGTGATACGGTCTGCGCCATCTGCGGCAAGGAAATCACCAAGGGCGAAACTATTCAGGCTAAGGGCCATACCGAGGTCATTGACGCAAGGGTCGAGCCGACCTGCACCAAATCCGGCAAGACCGAGGGCAAGCACTGCTCCGTCTGCAACGCAATCATCGTTGCGCAGACTGAGATCCCTGCGACCGGCCACACTGAGAAGACCGTTGTGGGCAAGCCCGCAACCTGTACCGAAACGGGTCTGACGGATGGCATCAGCTGCTCTGTCTGCGGAACGGTTATCAAAGCGCAGGAAGAGATCCCCGCCAAGGGCCACAGCTGGGATGAGGGCGAGATCACGACCTCTCCTACCTGTGAGAATGCCGGCGTCAAGACCTACACCTGCACAGTTTGCAGTGCAACCAAGACCGAAGCAATCGATGCAACCGGGCATACCCCTGTTGAAGTTGCGGAACAGCCCGCTACCTGCACCGAGGCTGGTCATACAGCCGGTACGAAGTGCTCCGTTTGTGATGCGATTCTCTCCGGTATGGAAGAGATCCCCGCGACCGGCCACACAGAAGTAATCGATGCAGCAAAGGCTCCAACCTGCACTGAGACTGGTCTGACCGAAGGCAAGCACTGCTCCGTCTGCAATACTGTACTCGTTGCCCAGGAAGAAATCCCCGCCAAGGGACATACCGAGGTCATTGATCCGGCAGTTGAGCCGACTTGCACCGAACCTGGCAAAACTGAGGGCAAGCACTGCTCCGTCTGCAATGAGATCATCATTGCACAGACAGAGATTCCCGCCAAGGGGCACACCGAAGTCATTGACGCAGCAAAGGCTCCGACCTGCACCGAGCCTGGCCTGACGGAAGGCAAGCATTGCTCTGTTTGCAACGAAGTCATTGTTAAACAGGAAGTGATCCCGGCTACCGGTCACAAGCCGGAGATTCGCAATGCGGTCGAAGCGACGCTTACGACACCCGGTTACACCGGCGACACTTACTGCTCTGTCTGCAATGAACTGCTGAAACAAGGCAAGGAAATTCCTAAGACCGGCGCACACATCACCTGGGTGATCGATGGCGAGGTCGTTGCAGAAGAAGATTATCTAAAGGGTACCATGCCTTCCTTCAAGGGCAGCACAGATAAGGCTCCTGACGAGAACTACCGCTACACCTTCACCAGCTGGGACCCGGAGGTTGTGGTTGCTGAAGAGGATGCCACTTATACGGCACAGTACTCTGCAACTGCCCGTGTGTTCTACACCATCACCTTCAATGCCAACGGCGGCGAAGGCAGTATGGAGCCTCAGCGCTTTGAAGTCGGTGTGGACACTGCCTTGAATACCAACGCCTTTACCCGTGAGAGCTACAATTTCATCGGCTGGAACACTGCCGCAGATGGCAGCGGAGCCACCTATGCCGATGAGGGCGCAATTCTTGAACTGACCGGAGATATAACGCTGTATGCACAGTGGCAGTTCTGGAACGGCTGGTTTACGGATGTGAACGGCAAGCAGTACTACAAGGACGGCGAACTGCAGAAGACTGGTTGGACAGTCATTGACGGCAATACCTACTATCTGGACACCGAAAACGGATACGCGGCTACCGGAATCACGACGCTGGTCCCCGATGGAGCAACGGAAGAAGCCCGCTGCGTCTTTGATGCGGAAGGCGTATTCCAGAGCGACGTTACCGGTGTTTACAGCGTCGGAGCGGACACCTATTGGCTCAACAGCGGCATCATCGAAGAAGAAGCCGGTTTGAAGCGCGTTGTCAAGGAGAACGGCGAGGTCAACTATTATTACTTCGCGGTTCAGAAGAATCTGGAGGAGCGTGACGGACTTACCCTCTCGGCTGCAGTAAAGAGCACAGTGCTGAATGGCAAGGATTGCTGGCTCCATAAGACCAATGGCCTTGCGCTTCCGGAGTGGGGCTACTACTTCGATGAAAACGGCGTCATTCTGCACGACGAGGACACCAGCAAAAACGGGATCCTGAAGGATGGCGAAGACCTCTTCTACTATGTCGACGGCATCAAGGCTCCTGCAGGCATGATCAAGATCGGTGATGATTACTACTATGCCAACAGCAAGGGTCAGCTGATCGTGAACCAGACATACTACTGCTCCAGAATGAACGGCCTGATGGAGGAAGGAACCTATGCCTTTGACGCAGAGGGCAAGCTCATTCAGGGCGCAACGGACAAGAATGGCATCGTAAAGGACGATGACGGCGTGCTTCGTTACTATGTCAACGGAAAGGTAACCTATGTTGGCCTGATTGAAATTGACGGTGATTTCTACTATGTCCGCAGCAACGGTGAGGTCGTGACCGATTGTGTGTACTGGATCACCTGGACGCATGGCCTGAAGGAAGCCGGTTACTACACGTTCGATGAAAACGGAAAGCTGACCGGCACTCCGAAGAATGGCATTGTCGAGGAAGATGGCGTTTTGCATTACTATGTCAACGGAACACTGACCTATGCGGGCCTCATCAAAATTGGCGATGATTATTACTATGTGAATTCCAAGTGCGAAGTGGTACGCGATTGCGATTACTACATTTCCTGGACACATGATCTGCTGCCGCAGGGCAGATATCACTTCGACACAGATGGCAAGCTGACAGGCAGCGTCGCACCTCTGAAAAACGGGATCTACGAGGAAGATGGAAGCCTGTACTTCTACAGGAACGGTGAACGTGCTTATGCCGGTCTGATCCAGATTGATGGCGACTACTACTATGTGCGTTCCACTTGTGAGGTCGTCCATGACCGCAGCTACTATGTGTACTGGACGCACGGCCTGATGCCGGAGGGATATTACAACTTTGACAGTGCTGGACGGATGATTCTGGACAGCGAAACCGAGTAAATACACCGGAACTGCCGGGGCGTACCTTGGCGCCTCGGCGGTTCTCTTTTATCACACAACATCGGAGATGAGAAGGATGAAAGTGCTGTTTGTCAATTTGGTATATGGAACCGGAAGCACTGGGAAAATCATCGCTGATATCATGAATCTGCTGAAAAAGTATGACAATGATGTAAAGGCTTTATATGGAACGGGAGCATGCTCCGACAATGCGGATGCAGTAAAAGTGTCCGGAGATTTCGGCTTTTACTTTCACAACGCAGTATCACGATTCACAGACCATGCGGGGTTATACTCCTGGGCGGCGACCAGAAAGATGATCCGGGAGATCAGAGCCTTTCATCCTGATCTTATCCATCTGCACACGCTGCACGGCTTCTATGTGAATTATGAGATGCTGTTCCGCTTCTTGAAGGAAGCGAATATCCCCGTCGTTTGGACCTTGCATGATTGCTGGACTTTTACCGGACATTGCACACATTTCTCGCAAGTCAAGTGTATGCAATGGCAGACCGAGTGCCGGGACTGCAAATTGCTGTACCGGTATCCGCAATGCTATTGGAAGGGAGATGTAAGGCGTAACTTCCTTCGCAAAAAGAATGCCTTTACCGGTGTAAAAAATCTGACCATCACAACACCCTCGCAATGGCTTGTGGATCAGGTTTCCAAGTCGTTTCTACAGAACTATCCGCGAACCGTTATCCCCAACGGAATCGACCGCACGATCTTCCGCCCACAGTCCAGCAGCTTGCGTGAAAAGTATCATCTGGAAGATAAGAAGATCGTCCTCGGAGTAGCCAATGCATGGAATGCACGCAAGGGTCTGCCGGATTTGCTGACGCTTGCTGGCCGCCTCGACTCTGACTATCAGGTGGTTTTGATTGGCCTAATCGAAAAGCAACTGCCAGATATCCCCTCCGATGTGCTTGGGCTTTTACGCACGGCAAACCAAACAGAACTGGCGCAGTGGTACTCCGCTGCAGATGTGTTTGTGAACCCTACCTATGAGGAAACCTTTGGCCTGACTACGGTAGAGGCCCAGGCGTGCGGAACGCCAGTGGTGGTATATGAGACGGACGGTTGTCCTGAAACGGTAGCACCGGGAAATGGACGCTTGGTTCCGCAGGGCGATATACAGGCATTGGAAAATGCCGTGAGAGACGTGGCAGACAGCAACTGGCGTGCGGATCCTAAAAAAATGGCGCGTTTTGACAAGGACACGGTGTATCAGGGCTATGTCGAACTCTATGAAAATGTTTTGTCTACTTTGAAAAAGGGCGTGTGATGGCTACATGAGAATTCTTTTTTGCAGTAACTACTTTACGCATCATCAGATCCCCCTATCCGATGCCCTCTATGAATTGACAAATCACAACTATTGCTTCGTGGCGCATAAAGAGATGGATGCGGAGAGAAAGAACCTCGGCTGGGAAAATGATTTGGTGCGTCCGTATACCTGTTCGATGGCAGACCAAGAAGTTCAGAAGCAATTAAATAATCTGGATGTTTTGATAGCCGGTTCCTTTCCAGAGCGTCAGACAAAGGAATACGGCAAAAAGGCCAAATTGTTTTTTCGATATTCCGAGCGAATCTTAAAAACAGGAAATTCACTTCTCAAATATCCAAAACGATTTTTCCACTGGCACGCTTGCAATCCACCGTGGCGAAAGGCATATATGCTCTGTGCCAGTGCCTATACTGCGGGGGATTATGCAAAATTCGGCCTTTTCCGCGGTCGGTGCTATAAATGGGGCTATTTCCCAGAGACGATACGGTATCCCAGCATTGATGACTTGATTGACCGCAAAGCAAAAGCAACCATTTTGTGGTGTGGACGCTTCTTGGACTGGAAGCATCCGGACGATGTGATTGAGGTTGCAAAGAGACTCCGTGATGCAGGATGCTGCTTCAAAATTGAGATGATCGGTACCGGTGAGATGGAGCAGCAGCTCAAGCGGCAGGCTTCAGAAGCTGGGCTGCTGGAGACCAATATACGATTCCTTGGAGCCATGTCTCCGGAAGCCGTGCGCCGTCATATGGGAAGCGCAGGCATCTGCTTATTCACGAGTGACCGCCAAGAGGGCTGGGGCGCTGTGTTAAACGAGGCCATGAACAGCGGCTGTGCGGTGGTTGCCAGCGATGCAGCTGGGGCAACCCCTTACCTCGTAAATGACGGCGTGAATGGAAGCGTTTATCACTCCGGCAATATTCAGGAGCTTTATGAAAAGGTACGACGGCTTCTTGAAAATACGACGATGCAGTATAGCTTTGGAAAAGCGGCGTACCAGACGATCACAGAATTGTGGAATGCGGAGGTTGCAGCAAAGCGATTTTTGCAGCTATCGAACGCCCTTTTGAACGGTAAAGACGCTTCTGGGTTGTTTGCGAACGGTCCATGCAGCCCCGCAAAGCCGCTGCGGGAGGACTGGTATCAAAGATGAAGTTGAAGACTATCAAAAAAAGAATTGTGATATACCTTGTCAATCATACTCTGGCGGGAACCCGGTTCTTCTCTGAAAAGAGGAATCTTCTCCGTTCCATCGGCTATGAAATCGGAGAAAATACCAAAATTGTCGGGCCAATTTATAATACAGGAACGCTTCGCATTGGCGCAAATTGTTGGATCGGATGCAATCTCACTGTTCATGGAAATGGGATAGTAACGATTGGAGATAACTGCGATATCGCTCCGGGTGTTACCTTCCTGACGGGAGGACACCATATGGGCAACCACAAAAGGCGGGCTGGAAAAGGCGAATCCTATCATATTACAGTGGGCCGCGGCGTCTGGATCGGTGGTCGATCTACCCTCCTATTGAATACGAGCATTGGAGATGGAAGCATGATCGCAGCCTGTGCCTGTGTTTCCACGGATGTGCCGGCGGATACACTGGTGGCCGGTGTCCCAGCTAAAGTGGTGAAGGAGTTTGAAGATTTTGCTGCAGTCGCTCAGAAAGAATAAAGTTGTTAAAAATGCCGGATGGATCATCGGCGGCAAAGTGGCGAACAAGCTGCTGGCCTTTGTCGTTGGTATTTTTGCGGCGCGCTATCTTGGCCCAAGCAATTACGGCCTGATCAATTACGCAGCGGCATATGCGACATTCTTTGCCTCGCTATGTACGCTTGGCATCAACAGTGTGATCGTCAAGAACTTTGTGGATCATCCGGAGCAGCAGGGCGAAACAATTGGAACGACCCTGTTGCTGCGGGCGATTTCAAGTCTGCTGTCTGCATTGGCAATCATCGGTATTGTCAGTGTCGTGGACAGAGGAGAACGTCTCACCGTTGTGGTTGTAGCGCTGTACAGCATTGGCCTCATTTTTCAGGTGTTTGATACCCTCAACTACTGGTTTCAGGCCAGGCTCCAGTCCAAGTATTCCGCCATTGCCGAACTTGTCTCGTATGCGGCAATGTCTGTGTACAAAATTATTTTGCTTGCGCTTGGGAAAAGTGTGGAATGGTTCGCCGTTGCAAGCGCATTGGATTACATCGTACTTGCGGTGTTTTTGCTGATCGCTTATTTCAAAAATGGCGGAACAAGATTCCGTTACTCTCTGAAAAAAGCAAAGGAGCTTCTGCAAAGCAGCGGCAGCTTTATCATAGCCGGACTGATGGTCTCCATCTATGCCTGTACAGACAAGCTGATGCTCAAGCAGATGCTTGGCGCAGATGCCGTTGGACATTATTCCCTTGCTTCGACGGTCAGTGTTTCATGGGCCTTTATTCTCTCGGCAATCATTGATTCCCTTTATCCGGAGATTGTGCAGAGTTTTCAGAAGGACCGCCTGCGCTATGAGCGGAAGAACCGGCAACTCTACGCAATTGTTTTTTATGTGTCCCTGTTCGTATCCGCAATGATCTGCCTTGTCGCCAAGCCTTTTATTTTGATTCTCTATGGAGAAACCTATTTGCCGGCAGTTGGACCTCTGCGCATCGTGGTTTGGTACACGGCGTTTTCCTATCTCGGTGTTGCCAGAAACGCATGGATGGTATGCGAAAACAGACAGAAATATCTGAAATACCTGTATGTCAGTGCGGCTGTGCTGAATGTTGTGCTGAATCTTGCGCTGATCCCGTCGTGGGGAGCATCTGGAGCCGCTGCGGCCTCGCTGATCACCCAGGCTTCGACAACGATCCTGCTTCCTGCGCTGATTCGTCCGCTACGTCCAAATACAAAACTAATGCTGGATGCCGTACTTTTGCGCGGCGTGCTGCCTGAAAAACAAAGAAATCATACAAAGGAGTAAGACCAGATGATATCGTTCAAAGATAAAATACTGCTCATTACCGGTGGGACAGGCTCCTTTGGCAACGCTGTGCTGCGCCGCTTCCTGACCACCGACATTGCAGAGATCCGCATTCTCTCACGGGATGAGAAGAAGCAGGATGATATGCGGCACACCTATCAGGAGCTGTATCCGCAGCACGCGGAGAAAATCAAGTTTTACATAGGAGATGTGCGGGATTACAATTCCATTCTGAATGTGTTCCGCGGTGTGGACTATGTATTTCATGCCGCAGCTTTGAAGCAGGTGCCCTCATGCGAGTTTTATCCCATGGAGGCGGTCAAAACCAATGTGGCCGGTTCCGACAATGTGATCTCCGCCTGTGTGGCCAACCATGTGAAGAAGGCCATCTTCCTGTCCACGGACAAGGCGGCTTATCCCATCAACGCTATGGGCATGACGAAGGCTGTCATGGAGAAGAATGTGATTGCCCGTTCCAGACAGATGCTGCCTGGGGATCCGGTTCTGTGTTTGACGCGGTACGGCAACGTCATGGCTTCCCGCGGCTCGGTCATTCCGCTGTTCTGCGACCGGATCGACGAGGGAAAACCTCTGACGATCACGAATCCCAATATGACCCGTTTCATGATGACGCTCAGCGATGCCGTAGATCTTGTGCTTTATGCCTTTGAGCATGGCGAACAGGGTGACCTGTTCGTGCAGAAGGCCCCTGCTGCGACCATCGAGACGCTGGCACAGGCTGTGCTGGAGCTGAAGCACTCCGACCTTGGCTCGACGATTATCGGAACGCGCCATGGTGAAAAGCTCTTTGAGGTGCTGGTCACTGCAGAGGAAATGATGCGGGCGGAAGATCTGCCCGGCTTCTTCCGCATTCCGGCAGATAATCGAGATCTGAACTATGACAACTATTTCAGCAAGGGAAATCCAGAGTTCGGCAAAATCGAGCAGTATACTTCGCACAATACGCACCGGCTGAATGTGGAGGAAATGAAACAGCTTCTTCTAAAGCTGAAGCTGTTCGGAGGAACTTGCTGATGAATGTACTGATCACCGGCGCAAACGGATTTGTCGGGAAGAATCTGACGCAGCGCCTTTCCACCATCAAGGATCGCAGAGACAGGACCCGGCCCGTACTGCAAATCGAGGAGATCCTTTTATGTACGCGGGATACTTCGGCAGAGACCTTGGCGGACTACTGCAAAAAGGCAAATTTCGTGGTCCATCTGGCTGGCGTGAACCGGCCCCAGGATCCAGGAGAATTTGCAGCCGGAAACACGGACTTCACCCGTACCCTGTTGGAGATACTTCGGAAAAGCGGTAACCGGTGCCCGGTATTGCTCTCCTCCTCCATTCAGGCCAGTCTGGCCGGACGGTATGCCGGGAGTCCCTATGGGCAGTCCAAGAAGGCGGCGGAGGAGCTGCTTCTTGCCTATGGCAGAGAAACTGGCGCAGCCGGGATGATCTACCGCCTGCCCAATCTGTTCGGAAAATGGTGCCGCCCCAACTACAATTCCGTGGTGGCGACATTCTGCCATCATATCGCACGGGATCTACCTATCACCGTTTCGGATCCGGCAGTCGAACTGGAACTGGTCTACATTGACGACCTGATCGACGAGATCCTAAATGCCATGGAGGTCCAGCCCCACCGGACGGATGGAGCATATTGCAGCGTTCCGGTCAGTTACCGCGTGACGCTGGGCGAGATCGTTCGACTACTCCAGACCTTTCACGACCAGCCGCAGACACTGCTGCTCCCGGAGATTCCGGAAGGCAGCTTTGAGAAGAAGCTCTACAGCACCTATCTTTCCTACCTGCCGCCGGAAAAAATCGCATTCCCGATGAAGATGAATGTAGACGAGCGAGGCAGCTTCACAGAACTGCTGAAAATGAAGAACTGCGGTCAGATCTCCGTGAACATCACAAAGCCCGGCATCACCAAAGGGCAGCACTGGCACAACAGCAAGTGGGAATTCTTCATGGTCGTGGCCGGACACGGGCTGATCCAGGAACGCCAAATCGGCTCCGATGAAAAAATCAAATTCGAGGTTAGCGGTGACCGGATCCAAGCCGTCCATATGCTGCCGGGCTATACCCACAACATTATCAATCTGAGTGAGACGGAAAATCTGGTGACAGTCATGTGGGCCAACGAGCAGTTTGACCCCAACCATCCGGATACCTACTTTGAGGAGGTGTAGCAATGGGAAAGCTGAAGCTGATGACAATCATCGGTACGCGACCGGAGATCATACGTCTGTCCGCTACGATAAAGTGCTGCGACCGGTACTTTGAACAGATTCTGGTTCACACAGGTCAGAACTACGACTACACCCTCAATCAGGTGTTTTTTGACGACCTCGGCCTCCGTGCGCCGGACTATTATTTGAATGCCGTAGGCGATGACCTTGGGGCTACGATTGGGAATATCATTGAGAAATCCTACAAGCTGATGGTGCAGGTCAAACCGGACGCAGTGCTGGTCCTGGGCGATACGAATTCCTGCCTTTCCGTTATCGGCGCAAAGCGGCTGCATATCCCAATTTTCCATATGGAGGCGGGAAACCGTTGCAAGGACGAATGCCTGCCCGAGGAGACGAACCGCCGCATCGTGGACATCATCAGCGACGTCAATCTCTGCTATTCGGAGCATGCACGCCGGTATCTGATGGAGTGTGGACTGCCAAAGGAGCGCACCTTCGTGACCGGCAGTCCCATGGCAGAGGTGCTGCACGCCAATCTGGACAAGATCGAAGGCAGTGATATCCACCGGCGTCTGGGTCTGACCAAGGGACAGTACATTCTGCTCTCGGCGCATCGGGAGGAAAACATCGATACAGACCGCAATTTTGTCCAACTGTTCACAGCGGTCAATGCCATGGCGGAAAAGTACGACATGCCAATCCTTTACTCCTGCCACCCGAGAAGCAGAAAGCGGCTGGAGGCGACGGGCTTCCATCTGGACAGCCGCGTGATCGCCCACGAACCGCTGGGCTTCCACGATTACAACTGCCTGCAGATGAACGCCTTTGCGGTGGTCTCCGACAGCGGAACGCTGCCGGAGGAGAGCAGTTTCTTCCTGTCTGTCGGTAAGCCATTCCCGGCAGTCAGCATCCGCACCTCCACTGAGCGCCCCGAGGCACTGGACGCGGGCTGCTTTGTACTCGCCGGAATCGACGCAGAGCCCCTCCTTCAGGCGGTGGAGATGGCTGTCGGGATGCAGCGGGAGGAATGCTTCGGTACGCCGGTGGCGGATTATACCGCTGAAAATGTGTCCATGAAGGTCGCCAGAATCATTCAGAACTACACGGGCATCGTGAATAAAATGGTTTGGAGGAAGGACGGATAAATGGGGCTTGCAGATATTCACATACATCTTTTGTTCGGAGTGGATGACGGTGCAAAAGACGAAGATGAGATGCATGCCATGTTAGATGCGGCTTATCAAGCTGGCACACGGGTGCTTTGCTGTACACCTCATTTCCACCCAGGCTACTTTGGAGACAATTATGACAAGGTAAATGCGGCATTTAAGCGCTTGTCGAGCTATGTGCAGAAAACATATCCAGACATGGCGCTGTATTTGGGAAATGAACTTCGGTATGAACCGGAATGTGTGAATTGGCTGAGGCAAGGCGTTTGCAGAACGGTCAATGGTACCAGATATGTGCTGGTGGACTTTTCGGAAACAGCACCTGAAAAAGTAATTGGAAATGGCCTTCATGCGTTGCTCAACGCAGGCTATATCCCCATTCTTGCCCATGTCGAGCGCTATCGATCCCTGCATGGAAGAATTCCTGCGATTCAAGCGTTCTGGCACGATGGCGTGGTGCTCCAAGCAGATACACAGTCCCTGCTCCGCGGGTTTGGCTTACTTGTTCAGCGTCAATGCCGGAAGCTGTTGTCCCTTGGCCTAATCGATCTTTTTTCCTCAGATGCACACAACTGTTCGTCTCGCCCACCTGAAATGTTGACGTGCTTCAACTACATCAACAAGAAATACGGCGCAGACTATGCTGCGGCTCTATGCTGCGATAACGCAATCCGTTTATTGCGTGGTGAGGCCGTAAGAAAGGACTTTTCTTAAGCATGAATCAGAAAGCAAATTTTAAAACAGTTACGCTGAAAGACCTATGGGGCATATTCGTCCAACGGTTATGGGCCATCATACTCGCAGCCTGCATTTGCTGTGGCGGCTTTTTGGTGTTCAACCGTATGACATTTATCCCGCAATACGCCTCTACCGCGACCCTCTACATTCTGCGTCAGGCGGATGGTGCAACTGCCAGTGACGCAAGTTCCGATTTCTCCTTGGCCTTAAAGGTTGTCAATGACTGCACCTACCTCTTAAAAAGCCATACCGTTTTGGATGAAGTTATCAGCAGCTTGAATCTGGACATGGAGTACGAGGATCTATATGACTGCGTATCTACTTCTAACCCAGAGGACACCCGTATTCTCGAGGTGACTGTGAAAGCGGATTCCCCCGAACTGGCAAAGCGTATCGTGGATCGAATCTGCACCATCGGTTCAAAGCGCATTGAAGATGCCATGGGGTTTCAGCAGGTGAACCTCTATGAGCTGGGAACGACGGATCCTGATCCTTGCAACAGCACGAGGATGCTCACATTCGCTTTTGCTGGCGTTGTTGCTGCCGTTGTAACCTATGTGATCTTCCTGATTATCTTCCTCCTCGATGACCGCATTAAGACCGATGACGAAAATCTGGAGCGATACCTTGGCCTCAGTGTTCTGGGCAACATTCCGAATGCGGATGGCAAAAAGTCGGGAAAATACGGATATTACAAGACATATGCGGCGTATAAGACCTCGGCCAAGCAGGAGGTAGAAGATAAATAAAATGGAGAAAACAATTTTGGGAAACGGATCGTCTGTGAAAACAACCTTAAAACTTCCAGGAAAGAAAGACTTCTTCACGCAGGAAGCATTTAAGACATTGCGAACTAATTTGCAGTTCTGCGGTCAAGATATTTGCACTGTCGTGATCACAAGCTGCAATGAGAATGAAGGCAAGACAACTATTACCCTGCAGCTTGCAAAGAGCCTTGCAGAATTGGACAAGCGTGTGCTGGTCATTGATGCGGATATGCGAAAATCGGTTATGGCAGGGCGTAACACCACAGCGGAAAACCCTGCGGGACTGAGCGAGGTGCTGACAGGGCTGACTTCTGTCAAAGAATGTCTTTATCAGACGCAGTACGATAATTTGTCGATCATGTTTGCAGGCAAGTATCCCCCCAACCCAGTAGAACTGCTGAGCGGGCAATACTTTGAAGAGCTTTTGAAGGCGGCGAAAGAGTCTTACGACTATGTGCTGATCGATGTCCCCCCGCTTGGCAGCGTCATTGACGCTGCCGTCGTAGCAGCCAAATGCGATGGAACAATCCTTGTCATTTCGGACAATCAAGTCCGCTACCGGCAGGCCATCGAGGTCATAGAACAACTGAGGAAAAGTGGAAGCAAGATTCTCGGAGTAGTCCGCAACAACATCAAGAAAAAGGATGGCGGCTATTATAAGAAGTATTACAAGAACCGCTATCAATAATCGCAAGAGAACATTGGATTCGAGCGATACTTGTTTGAAAAGTTTCTGACTAAGGTGGTAGAAGCTTATGAAAAAGAGAAAAATCGTAGCACTGGTATGTGTAGCAACAGTTCTGCTTCTGGCCGTTTCGGCTTTTTGGTATATCCAAACAAAGCTGGATAAGATCAACAAGGTACCAGACACAGTAGATGTTATCCCTCCCGACCAGGAAGACTTCGAGACCGATACAAGCAAGGAGTCGAAAGATATCATCGAACTCAAACCGGAAGAGGTCGATTGGAGTGAGATTGAACCATTTTTGGATGATGACCTGCTCAATATCCTTTTGGTCGGTCAGGATCGACGTGAGGGAGAGGGGCGGCAGCGCTCTGACTCTATGATCCTGTGCAGTATCAACCCAGATACAAAGCAGATATCGATGATCTCATTTTTGAGAGATCTGTATGTTCAGATCCCAGGCGGCTATTCTGATAATAGATTGAATGCTGCTTATGTTTTCGGCGGTTTCCCTCTGCTGATGGATACATTACATACTAATTTCGGAGTTTCGATTGACGGGTGCTTTGAGGTTGACTTCTCCGGTTTCCAGAGCGTGATTGATATACTTGGCGGCGTAGACATTGAGATGACGAGCAAGGAAGCCAAGACAATAAATATCGGCACAGAGGCTGGTGTTTACCACCTGGATGGGACAAAGGCTCTTGCTTATTCGCGCATCAGAAAGATCGACAACGACTTTTACAGAACACAGCGTCAGCGCAATGTTCTGCAGGCAATCTATACCAAGTTCCGCCAGAGTAATGCGGCAGACCTGATGAAGCTGTTGGATGAAGTGCTGCCGTATCTGTCGACTGACATGACGAACTCGCAAATCATGCTGCTGGTAGCGAAGTGCATCCCAATCATGGGAAGTGCGGAACTCTCCAGTTATCGTGTCCCGGCAGATGATGCATACCATTATGCTTCTATCCGAGGCATGTCAGTGGTCGTCCCAGATCTGGACAAAATCCACGAGGATCTATTGAACGAGTATCTTCCACTCAATGCGGAGAAAGAGAGCAGTGAATGACCGTTTTACTTACCGGCGGAGCGGGATATATCGGCAGCCATGTGGCAGTTGAATTACTTCAGTCGGGATATGATGTAATCATCGCAGATAACTTCTATAACAGTTCTCAGGAAGTTCCGGAAAGGATAAGGAAAATCACCGGAAAGAGTGTCAGAACCTATAATGTGGACATTCAGAATTCTGCGGATTTGGAACAGATTTTCAAACGGCATGAGATCAATGCAGTCATGCACTTTGCAGGATATAAGGCTGTGGGGGAATCTGTTCAGCAGCCGCTCAAGTATTATAGAGGAAACCTTGATAGTACCCTCACACTTTTGGAAACCATGGGCAAAAATCAGGTCAAAAACCTGATTTTCAGCTCGTCTGCAACGGTTTATGGCAATCCATCCACGCTGCCGATTACAGAAGCGTGTCCCACTGGTAACATCGCAAGCCCGTATGGATGGACGAAGTATATGATCGAGCAGATCATTACAGACTATGCTGCGGCGACTCTGGATTTTTCGGCGGTCATCTTTCGCTATTTCAATCCGGTGGGCGCACATCCCAGCGGCCTTATCGGAGAGGCTCCCAATGGCGCACCAAACAATTTGATGCCATATATCACTCAGGTGGCTACAGGAAAGCGAAAGCAACTATCCGTTTTTGGCGCTGATTATGATACGCCAGATGGTACATGTATCCGAGATTACATCCACATCATGGACATTGCCGCTGGCCACACAGCAGCACTTCCGTTTTGCACTTCGCACAAGGGCGTGGAGGTAATCAATCTGGGAACAGGTATGGGACATAGCGTTCTTGAGTTGATTTCCGCATTTGAAAACGCTACTGGGATTCATATCCCTTTTCAAATCGTTGGTCGCCGGGCGGGAGATATCCCGGTCTGCTTCGCTTCGGCAGAAAAGGCAAAAGTATTGCTTGGCTGGCAAGCTACAAGATCTTTGCAGGACATGTGCCGTGACGCATGGAACTGGCAACAGAAAAATCCCGATGGGTTTATATAAGTAAAAAGGATTATGCATTAGCGCAGGAAATATCGAAAACAGGAGATGATGCATTACGAAAACCGAAGTACGCTATATACGGCAAGCAGACACCTGCGTATGATGCGGTTGCCCGGTTCCAGAAGGCCGTATGATCTGCTATAATTGCGAGAAAGATACAGAGTCATCATTGTTGGAGAAGAACCACAAGAAGGCCAAATTCAGAAATCGTGTACGAGGGATTTTCTGGCCCCTACGCAACAATTGATTTGCTATCTCATAGCCGTTTTTCCTGCTCTATATTATCTTCACAAGCAAGGAAGTCCTGATTATTTGGATTCCTTGCTTGTTTTTTTGATAAACATCAATGGGATTCCATCCATAAAATCTCAATAACTTTCTCCGTGCCCCTATCTATGGCACCATAACGGGTACATATCATTTGATTACCATATACCATACCGATGATTTCTATGAAGGCAATCAAATGAGGTGTATACTAATAGCATAGTAGGTGGTACCAATGTTCAATGCACAACAGCGAATTCGACAGTTAATGGACGAACGCGGATGGACTATTTATCGATTAGCGCAGGAATCCAAGCTGTCGCAGACAACGATCAGTAATATCTTCAAGCGGAACAACCAACCGTCCATTCCGACGGTAAATGCGATTTGTGACGCTTGTGGAATCACGCTGGCTCAGTTCTTTGCGGAGGACGATCCGGCAAACACTCTGAATGCCCGGAGTGAGTTTGACAACAGTGTTGCGGCGCTCAAGGAGGATCAACGCGAAGCGCTTGCTGCATTCATCAAGACAATGGTATAGTACATAACCGCTCAGCCCTGCTGTGCGGTTCACAGCAGAGGCTGTCCAAGTTACATTGGACAGTCTCTGCGCTTTTTTACAAATCAAAGGAGGCGTATTCATGAGCAACGAAGTCATTCAGGAAACCACCCCGCTTGTTGAATGCAGCGCGTTTCATCGTGGGATGAGCGTGTTGGAGGCCAGCCTGCGGAACACCGAGGATTCGGAAGCCATCATCAATGGCCTTCTGAAAGGTGCGGCTGAGTTTTATGGCGCATCGAGGGCCTCTGTGGTGGAGGCTGACTGGGAGCTTGGGATCGGCGTCATTACCTATGAGTGGTGCAAAGATGGTGTCCCAGCACAGAGAGATATGCTCCAGTGCCTGCCTATGGAGAAGTTTCCGAGATGGAGGAAATCACTTCGAGCCAATAAACCAGTCGTGATTTCTGATTTGCAGAGATTGGAGAAAATCTATCCGGATGAAGCAGCCTTCTTTCAGGCGTATGGGGTGACTACATTATTGGCGGCACCATTCTCCAAGCGAATCAATCAGGGATTTATTGCTGTGGATGATCCGACCCGCTACACGGATGACCCGGTTTTCCTGTTCATCGCTTCCTACGCGGTAGTACTGGAGCTCAACGAGATCAAACAACAGCAGTCCATTTTGGCCGCCACAAAAGCATCCAAATACAATCCGGAGGACATCCATATCAATTTCTTTGGCGGTATGGAGATCATCGGCCCAAAGGGAACGCTGACCGGAGAAGATATCAAGGCGGATCAGTGCTACCTGCTCCTGGCATATCTCATTCTGAATCACAAAAAGAATTTCTCCATTGACACGCTGGCAGAGATCATCTGCCCATACGATGAACTCGATTCGCCGTATAAGGTCGTCAATAATATCGTTTACCGCCTGCGGCGTACCCTTTCTGTTATCGGCCTTGACAAGCTGGTCGTCGGTAAGAACGGTACATTCCAGATCAATCCCGACTATAATATCCATACAGACTTTGACCGCTTTGAGGATGCCTGCATTCAGTTGAAAACAGAAGAAAAACCTGATATGCGCCATTCTCTCTACCACACTGCAATCAATCTGTACAAGGGACAACTGCTTCCGAGGTGTGAACACGAACTGTGGTTGATGCAGTTGTCCATGTACTATCAGTCGCTGTATCTGCAGATTACCAAGGGATACGTCCGCCTTAAGATGGAGTGCAAGGATTATATCCTGGCGCAAAAGACGGCCATTGACGCTCTGCGCTTCGACCCGAAGGACAGCGAACTGAACATGTATGCGATCCTGACCATGGGATTTCAGGGGAATCTCTCTATGGCGCAGACATACTACACGGCAGCAAAGCCCTATCTGGCGTTGGAGCATGCCGAGGTTATTAAGAAGTATTTGAATGTAAAATGAGAGTAACTTGAGGTTGCTCCCGAGGTTGTAGCGGAGGTTGCTGCTGAGGTTGCACAGTAGGTTGCTCCAGAGGTTGCGGAGGAGGTCATATAGGAGGCTGCACAGTAGGTTGCAGCGGAGGTCACAGAAAAGTCATACAGGAGGTTGTCCAGCAGGTCACGGCTGAGGTTACCCGCCCGTTATCATTGGTTATCGGATGCGTCCGATAGATGATGCGGGCGGGTGATTTTTTTGCTGTGCAGGAGACTATATTACGCCGTTGGTCACCACAAGGCCGGTTTGCGACCCTTGTGTACGGATCTGTATGGCCCTCCTGCGCCGCAGACAGCCTATCATTCTAATATTGCGTCCTGCTCCCGGAGCCATTGCGCTCCGGGAGCTTTTTTGCATTTTGGGGCGCTTTTGCCACGCTGCCGTGGCCCTCCATTTTCGAGATTTGCTTCACCACCAAATCTTGAAAAACGGAGGACAGAAAATGTCGTATCACAATGACCCATATCGGGTCGATTATTTGAAGATATATCCCTGCTTAAAAGAGCGCCCGGATGTGTTGGAAGTCTTGAAGAAAAGCGACCGCAAGATGAAATACATGGAGGTGGATCTGAAAAGCGAACAGCGCAGGAAAAATGCCGAGAATGGGGCAGAGAGTTATGTCCCCAGCAAAGAGGATTCGCTGGAGCGGCTCGTATATTCTGCGAAGTGCCAGTTTGCGGACGATGCTGAAGGCGTCGAGGATACTGTAATCAGGAAAGATGATTTATGCCGTTTACGGGCCGCTCTGGATCAGTTGAGCGAAGAAGAAAGATTCCTGATTCATGCGCTGTTTTTCGACGAGCGCTCAGAGCGTGAGCTGGAAGAAATGATGGGTGTCCATCGAATGACGATCCATAATCGGAAGATCCGTATCTTGCAGAAATTGAAAAAGATGCTGAGATGACAAAAAAGTTTGGTGCAAACGGTGTTTTCAACGGCTAATAGAGTGAGAGGACTTTGAACCTCACCCCGCTGCTGATAAATCAGCGGCTTTGTTCCTTGAAAAATACCGCCAGGTCATATCCAGCAACTTGAATACATTAGCCGACGGAGCCAGCGTCAGGCCGAGTGCGCGAAGACCACCTGTGCGGAGAAACTCCGCATCAAAGGACGGCCAAGTAAGGTGCAGAGCGATACCCACTCAGGCCAAGACAGCTTTGGCAAGCTGTTCCCGCCATGATCCCGTCAGCCCATAATGATACTCCTGTACGCAGCTTCGAGAGATCCTCGGAGGGGTGAGAGTCCCGTGATGTGTGCCAGCACAGTTCAAGTTGCCGCCCTGCCTGGGGAAGTAGTGTCGAATACAGGCAAATAAAACCGTAAAGTTCTGGCCGCTCCGGCGATGGGAGCATCTGCTTCTGTTGCCGGAGCGACCACACTCTTGCGGCAGAAGCATGGGAATTGTCCAACCCTTCCTATATTTTTGCATTCGATTCCTCTCTCCTTTATTCACAGGTTCAACTATTGCCTACTTTTGATTCCTTCCTCGGACGGTTCCCATGCTTGTGCCGCAGAGATGGTCAGATACAGGGAGGAGCGCAATTATGAACCCTAATATCAATTTCTATGGAATCGTGATCCTGCTCAGAAAACTCCGGGAATGCGGCATTTTCACTGAAAAAGAACTGAGAAAAATCGCCGCACGGATCGCTGCGGATAACGGTGTTGAAGTCATGTTTTTTCTCTGATTTTCTTCATCTTTCAGTAGCTATTCGGACGCTGTTGTGGTAGTGTTTGTGTTGCAAAAAAGGAGGTGAGCGAACATGGATGAAAAGCGGCTGGTAGATGGAACAACAGCACTGGCAGAAAAGCAGCCCCGCGTTATAAAAATCGAGCCTGCGGAGCGGCCTCAAAATGTGCGGCTGCGGGTTGCTGCCTACACTCGTGTCAGCTCAGACTCCGAGGATCAGCTCAATTCCTTCGCCGCTCAGAACCACTACTACGCGGAGCTGATCTCAAGCAAGGCCGAGTGGCGCATGGTCGACATCTATGCGGATGAGGGAATCACGGGAACTTCGGCGGCTAAGCGGGATGACTTCCAGCGGATGATGGCGGACTGTCGTCGGGGCCTGATCGACCAGATCCTTGTCAAGTCCATCTCACGCTTTGCCCGCAATACCAAAGACTGCCTCCAGAATATCCGTGAGCTAAAGGAACTGGGTGTCAATGTCCACTTCGAGCGTGAAGGTATCGATACTGTCAATGTGAGCAGCGAACTCATCACTGCCATCTACGCTGCCTTCGCCCAAAAAGAGAGCGAGTCCATAGCCGGCAATCGGCAATGGGGTTATCAGCGTAGTATGGAGCAGGGAACTTTTAACACATACTATGCACCTGTGGGATTCACACTTATAGACGGCAATCTACAAATCAATCAGGCTGAAGCACCAACGATCCAGCGGATTTTTACAGAGTATTTAAGTGGCAATAATTCGAGAGAAATTGCTGCCGCTCTTAACAAAGATAAGGCGCTCGGAAGGTATTGGCGGAGAGAAGCTATTGACTATATCCTGCAAAATGAGCGCTACGCAGGAAACGCACTTCTCCAGAAAAGGTATACAACAGACTCGTTCCCACGGAAAAAGAAACGCAACCGGGGAGAACGAGAGATGTACTTCGTCTCCGGTAGCAATGAGGCCATTATCTCGCAGGAGATGTTTGATCAAGCTCAGCAACTGCGGAAAACACGAAAGAGAGAGCCAACGCCGCTTCACGATACTATTTCAAGGCAGATACGCTGTTCTTGCGGAGCGCGTGTTCGAGCGAAGAAAATCAATCAAAAATGGTATTGGTGCTGCTGCAATCATGAAGAGAGACACGAATGTCAGATTACTCCTATACCAGAAATCCAAGTTCAGGAAGCCTTCTGCCGCCTATACTATAAGCTAAAACATCAGAGCATCCCCATTCTGGAACAGATACTCACAAACCTCCAGATGATCCGCAATCGCAGGATGCTCTGGAGTCCTGACATCGTTGCCCTGAATAAAAGAATATCAGATCTATCCAGTCAGAATCAGACATTGGTCTTCCTCAAGCAGCAGGGCCTTGTTGATCCTGACATTTTTATAGCCAAAACCAATGAGCTGACCAAGCAGCTCCGGCAGGCCAAGCTGGAAAAAGAAAAGCTGATGGATGCCAAGAGCGACATGACCGCCCTGCAAACACGAGACTTGATAGACCTCCTGGATGGTGGGCCGGAATTCCTCGACAGCTTTGACGCGGAACTGTTTGGTGAACTCGTTGAGAAAATTATCATAGAGAGCAACGACTCCGTCCGCTTCTGCCTGAAAAATGGGCTGGAGCTGCGGGAGTCTATAGAGAGGACGGTGCGGTGATGGGAAACCGGAAGCAGCCCTTTGGCTACAAGATGGCTCTGGGTGAGATCGTCATACAGGAAGCAGAGGCGAAACTTGTACAGGAGATCTTCCGCCGATATATCGCAGGAGAATCCTTGAATGAGTTGACCGAGGCACTTCGCCAGCAAGATATCCCATACGACGAGGGGCGGCTCTGGAACAAAAATATGATCGCCCGTATTCTGGCGGACACACGCTATACCGGGGAGAAAGGATATCCCAAGCTCATAGATGAGGAGCAGCTCATCGCAGCAAACGAAAAACGCTCAAACAAGCC